>JAUVRN010000006.1 GCA_030597645.1 Candidatus Zixiibacteriota bacterium | reverse complement strand
GCTCTTTGCTTATCCCATCCGCGTCGCGGATCGCATCACCGGCGTGGTGCTCGGTCTGTCGGAGGGGCGACGCAATCTGGCGTTGGAAGAGGACTTCCTGCTGGCCCTGGCTACAGCACTGCGCGTAGCGAGGATCGCGTCCGGCCCGGAGGGATCGTCGGACGCCGCGGACGCTGCCGCAAGAGCACGTGAGGCAGCCATTCTCGAAACGGCCATCGCGGGCCGTCACGAGGTGAACAATCCCCTGACGGCGGTGCTGGGAAACACACAGCTGCTGTTGCTGCAGGCCGAGGATCTGGCTCCCAGGCTTCGCAACCGTCTTCAGGACATCGAGAAGAGCGCGTTGAGGATCAAGGAAGTCACGCAGAAACTGCTTCGCAAAGGGCCGCGTGGCAGCATCGACTACCCCGGCGGACTGCGCATGCTCGACCTGTCCGACGCCGAAGACGGCGGCGATGCGTCATCGCCAGATCAGGACCTGAACACCGACTGACGACATAACACCGGTTGTCCACCCGGTGTTGCTCCACCTTTGAACAATCTGCTCGGCGAACCCTGCGATTCGCCGCATAATACCTGCCCTTTCTGCACTCTCCAGACACGCCTGCCGATACTCCCAAAAGCGGGAGAACGGTATGTCCAAAGCACAAGTGGGTGACACGTCCAAGGCAGACGTGAGCGGTATGTCCAAAGCACAAGTGGGCGACACGTCCAAGGCACACGTGAGCGGCACGTCCAAATCACAAGTGGGCGACACGTCCAAGGCAGACGTGAACGGCATGTCTAAAGCACGCATACTGGTTGTCGACGACGAGGAGAACCTTTGCGAGTTCATGAGGATCATGCTCTCCAAGGAGGGCTACCAGGTGGAGACCGTCCAGTCGGCTCGTGACGCGCTGTCCCAACTCGAGAACAACCCGGTGGACCTGGTCTTCACCGACCTGATGATGCCGGACATGGGAGGGCTCGAGTTCATTCGGCAACTCCGCGAGAGCCGTCCCGACACCGAGTGCATCGTCATGACGGCGTACGCGTCGGTCGATTCGGCCATCGAAGCGCTCAAGCTCGGCGCGGCCGACTACATCACCAAGCCGTTCAACCTCGACGAAGTCAAGCACACCGTCAGGCAGCTACTTTCGCACCGCGAAGTCGTCGCGGAGAACAAGCGTCTCCACAAGCAACTGGCGGATCACTCGAGTCTGGATCGATTCATCGGCAACTCGGACACGGTGGTGCAGCTCAAGGAGCTCGTTGCCCGCATAGCGGCGACCGACTCGACGGTGCTCATCCGCGGGGAATCGGGCACCGGCAAGGACCTGATCGCCCGGGCTCTGCATGCCATGTCGTCTCGGGCCTCCGGCCCCTTTCTCAGCGTCAACTGCGCGGCGCTGCCCGACACGCTCCTCGAGAGCGAACTCTTCGGTCACGTCAAAGGCAGCTTTACCGGCGCCGTGCGTGACAAGGAAGGCCTGCTCCAGGCGGCAGACGGTGGCACGTTCTTCCTGGACGAGATCGGGGAAGCATCACCGGCCATTCAGGTCAAACTGCTCAAGGCGCTTGAAGAACGCATCATCACTCCTGTGGGCTCGACGCAACCCACGCATGTAGATGTTCGGTTGATCGCCGCTACCAATGTTGACCTGGAAGGGATGGTCAAGGAGAGCCGGTTTCGCCCGGATCTGTACTATCGGCTCAACGTCATACCGATCTCCCTGCCGCCGCTGCGCGAGCGCAGGGACGACATCCCGATGCTGGTCGATCACTTCCGCAAGCAGATCGCCAAACGCAGCGGTGCGGCGATAAAGCAGATCAACCAGGAGGCCATGCAGCTGCTGCTCGCGTACACATGGCCGGGTAATGTGCGCGAACTGGAGCACATGCTGGAGCGCGCCGTGCTGTTCGCCAAGAGCAATCGTGTCTGCGCTTCGGACTTTCCCGAGAAGCTGCGGAACAACGCGCCGGTCCCGGTAACCTTCGACGAATGTGCCTCCACCCCGACGATGGAGACGATCGAGAAGGCGTACATCGCGTGGGTGCTGCACCAGACCGGGGGGCAGAAGGCCAGGGCGGCATCGAGACTCGGCATCGACTCGTCCACGCTGTATCGCAAGATCGACCGCTACGGACTCAAGCGATGAACGACGATGTGATGCGATCGTTCGCCGCCTATCCGCTTCGCAGCGAACGCATCTGGACCGGCCGTCACCTGCTCGCTGGCCTTGCGTTCCTGGTGCCGCTCTTGGCTGCATATGCGGTGACGCTGCCCGGCGGCGTCGGCTGGTGGGATTCCGGCGAATTGATCGCCGCTGCCAAGACGCTCTCCGTAGCGCACCGGCCCGGTTTTCCGTTGTACGTCGTCTGCGGACGGGCGTTGTTCGGGTTCCTCGACGATCCTTGTCTTGCCGCCAATGCCCTTTCCGCTCTTTGCGGAGTTCTGGCTCTGCTGTGCCTCTGGCGTGCTCTGGTGATGCTGTTCGGTCATACGTGGTGGAGTGTGGCGTGGATCACCATCGGCGGCTGGCTCGTGGGATTCGCACCCCTGGTCTGGCGACAGAGCCTGCGCGCCGAAGTGTATACCCCCGTGTATTTCGCCCTGGCCGCCGCATTCCTGCTGGCGATAGCCGCGCAGCGTGCGCCCGATCCCCGAACGGCCACGCGGCGGTTCCTGGGTGCCGCCTACGTGGCCGGACTGGCGTTCTGTGTCCACACCGCCCTGGCGGTGGCCGCGTGGCCGGCCTTTCTCCTGCTCTTTCTGTGGGGTGACTTCCGCCCGTCGATGAAACAGTGGGCCGTCGCGGCGGCCGCGCTCACCATCGGCGTGTCGGTCTACCTCTTCGTTCCGTTGCGTGCACCCCACGCACCGTGGGTATGGGGCGACCCGTCAACCTGGAGCGGTTTCTGGGCCTATCTAACCGCGTCTGATTCGTACGGCATCATCGCCGATCAGTCACACGGCACGATCTCCCGGGCCGCCGAACTGGTGAACCTCGTGTTCGATCGAACACCATGGCTCCTGGTCGCGCCGGGTATCGCCGGCGTGGCGGCCGGTGCGTTGTTCGGCCATCGATTCGGTCGCGCTCCGCTCGTTCTTTTTGTCACTGGCACCTTGGTGGCAGCCACGGTCGTCTCCGACGTCATCGCCGACAACTTCGACACGCAGGCCTACCTGTTCCCGCTGTTGTGGGCACTCTGGTGGGGATTCGCCCGCCTCGATCCACACACCCTGATCGTGCGCCAGGAACGCTCGAGCCGGTGGCGACTCGCCTCGGTCGGTGTCATCTTCCTGCTGGCTGTGTCCATCACAGCTCGCTCCGCCCTGGTCGGTGCTGCCGCCGTCGAGCCTTTCCGACTCGAACTGGCCAATCGGTGGGGTGAGGAGATCCTCGGTGAGGCGACCGACGGCAGCCTCATTATCCTTCAGGACGCCAATACCGACTTTCTTCTGCGCGGCATACTGGTCTCCATGTCCGACGTACCGCGCGCGGTTGTGCTCAACGTGTCCCTCGCACCCGCACCGTGGTACAGGAACTGGTGGTCGAGGAGGCACGGCGACGGCAGGCTGACTGTCCCGGTGGACCATCCCCGGTGGACACGGGCCGTGGCCACGTGGTGGCGCGCGGAGATGGGCGACGTGTACGTCGATTACGGGACGCCGGGATGGCTCCCGTTGGAACTCGTCCCCGCAGGCTGGCTGGCTCACTGGATCGATTCATCCAGCGCTGGTGGAACAGCGCGCACGATCCCGCGCATGGACGTCACTCTGGCTACCGATGATCCCGACTGGGTGCGTGCTGCCGTCTGGTACTACTACCGGCTGGGCGCCTTTTACCAGGCCCGGGGTATGCACAAAGCCGCATCAGAGGCCTGGGACGAGGGGCTGCAATGGGCGCCGGCCGAGCCGGAGCTCCTGGCGGCCCGGGCCAGTCTGAGAATCGCTGCCGGACCGCGTGCCACCGGAGCGGGCCTGGATGAAGAGGCTCGCTGATAATCTCCAACAGGTTGCTGAAGCACCCGGTCCCGGGCATCCGTTGGGAGCGGGATCCTCTCATTCTGCAAAATTCCGTTCAGCTTGCGAGTCAACCATGTGCTCAAAGGTTGAACAGATCGCTCGGCCATGACCCAAAGACAATGCGCTCAACGGGATACAGCGATCAGAAAAGGTGCGATCGCTTGGCAGCATCCTCGCTCTACCTCTGGCTCGGAGGAACAGACCAATGACGTTACGTAATAGAGGCGAACGCGGCTTCACCCTGATCGAGATGATGATCGTGGTGGTGATCATCGGCATCCTGGCCGCCCTGGCCATACCGCGGTTCATGGCCGCCAACACCAGAGCAAAGCAGTCTGAGGCCAAGCAGATACTCAAGCAGGTCTACAGCATGCAGAGAGCCTATCGGCAGGAACACGATACCTACTGGGGTCAGGGGGCCATAGCTCATTCGACGGCTCCGCTCGGTTTTGGTCAGATCCAGGTAGAGGTGATACTGCCGGCGCGCTACACATATACCATGGTTGCCGCGGTCAATACGTTCACATGCACGGCCACCAGCGGCCTGTTGGATGATGATGCCACGGTAGATACCTGGACCATCGACGACCAGGGCAACCTCCTGGTCATCTCGGACGACGCCAACTCCTGATCGGACAGCTCGCCCACCAGGAGATCAGTCATATGACGTCTCATCTGCGCAGTAGATGCGGTTTCACGCTGATCGAACTCATGATCGGCGTCGTGATCGTCGGCATCCTGGCCGCCCTGGCGATACCGCGATTCATGGCGGCCAACGTACGCACACGTCAGTCCGAACCCAAGGAGATCCTCCGGCAGATTTACACCATGCAGCGGGCCTACAGGCAGGAGTACGACTCCTATTTCGGCAACGCGCTGGTGGCTTCCGCCACAACCCCCCAGGTCTACGAACGCATCAGCGTGGAGATCATGCAATCGTCCCTGTACACCTACACCATGGTTGCAGGCGCCAACACCTTTATGTGTGTTGCGACCTGCGGCATTCTGGACGAAGACGTCACGGCGGACACCTGGGTGATAAACGATCGGGGGGCGCTTTCGGTCCTGTCGGATGACGCTCACTTTTGACCGGCATCTGCAGACCATGGCCATGCCCGCCTGTCCGTTGGGGACGATACCACGCATCCACTGCCTTACAGTGCACGTGCTCGAACCATATATGGAGGTGCCCGAATAATGAGGCCCCGTCTTCGCAGTAGCAGAGGCTTCACACTGACTGAGCTGATGATCGTAGTCGTCATCGTCGGCATTCTTGCCGCGATGGCGATTCCGCGCTTCATGGCCGCCGGCCTCCGCGCCAGACAGGCGGAAGCCAAAGAGATTCTGAAGCAGGTCTACTCCATGCAGCGCGCCTACCGGCAGGAGTACGACGTCTACTTCGGTAACGCGATCACGGCCAACGTGGACGCGCCCCAGGCCTATACCCGCATCGGGGTGGAGATCATGCCGTCGGCACTCTACACCTACACGATGGTGGCTGCGCTGAACACCTTTACGTGTACGGCCACCTGCGGCGTTCTCGACGACGATCCCGCCGCGGACATCTGGACCATCAACGAGCAGGGTGACCTGGTCCCCCTGTCGGATGACTCCATTCTCTGAACCAGAAGACGATCATGCAGATTGCAAATCGCACTGGCACGATACCGCGCATCCCATGCGGAATGCGCGGGACACGCGACCATTCTGGAACCGTTCAGAACTTGCAAGTCGATGTAAAGCAGATCTTTGGCGGCCCCATGGCGACCGTTTTGAAGCCATGGCATACGGGTTGCGATCAGTAAGGCTCAGCGAATACGAAACCAACTGGAAACCGAAGGGAAACCACGGTAACCGTGAAGGAGGAGTGAATGTTCCGAAAAATGCAGCGAGGCGAGAAGGGTTTCACCCTGATCGAGTTGATGATCGTGGTTGTGATCATCGGCATTTTGGCCGCACTGGCCATTCCGCGGTTCATGCGTGCGACCACCAAGTCGAAGCAGTCTGAGGCCCGTCAGGTCCTGAAGCAGGTCTATTCGATGCAGCGCGCGTATCGGCAGGAGTACAACGCGTACTGGGTCCCGGCTGGTCCGGCGTCCGCAGTAGTCGCGCAGCAGGCTGCTTTTGGACGAATCGGCGTGGACATCATGGGGAATGCCCGCTACACGTACACGATGGTGGCGGCCGCCAACACGTTCACCTGCACCGCCACGAGCAACATTCTGGACGACGACGCCACGGCTGACACCTGGACGATCAACGAGACCGGCGCTCTGGTGGTCACATCAGACGACGCCGTCACCTGATCTACGCACCGCGTATAGCTGAACGAGGGGCCCTCCGGGGCCCCTTTTTTTGGGACCCTTCCGGGGCTGCGACTCCCCAGGGTCGCCCCCCCGGTTAGGCGTCGCCAAGGCTGTACAATCCAAGGGTTTCCGCCGATAAGAAATGTATGACCGCGCACATTCGGGGTCCGGTGGTGGGGTGTGCACTCTTTGCACTCTATGCCCTGACGTCGGCCCGCACGGTGGGGTGGGAAGATTCGTCGTTTTTCCAGCTCTGTCACGCCGTCCTCGGCGTTCCTCACGGGCCGGGCTTTCCCCTGTATGTCCTGATGGGTCGTGTCTGGTCACTGTCATTCGGTCAGGCGGTGGCCTGGGCGGGAAATCTCTTCTCGGCCCTGGCGATGGCTGCTTCAGGTGTCCTGATCCTCGAGCTGATTCTGGCCCTTGCCGCACGCGTGGGTCGGGCGGCCGGGACGTCACGTCCCGATGCCTGGAGTGTCGCGGCGGCGATGGGTGTCGTACTCGGCGGGGGCACGCTGCACGCTGTCTGGCAGCAGGCGGTACGCACTGAAGTGTATCCCCTGACATTGTGCTGCCTGTTGCTCTCTGCGCTCTGCATGGTTCGCTCGCGTGATCTGTCTCCGCACGGATCGATTGAACGCGCCCAGGCGGCTCGATACGTGCTGGCCGGTGCCTGGTGCTGGGGGTTGGCCATGGCCATTCACCCGCTCATCGCCGTAGCCGCAGGCATACCGTGGCTCCTCTACGGTCTCTGGCCCTGGCGTCGCCGGCCGATCGTTTCGCTGATGCTGGTCCTCTGCGCCCTGGCGCCCATGTCGCTGTATCTCTTTCCGCTGATCCGCGGACGCATACCCGGTGCGTGGGTATGGGGTTCTTTCGCGGACCTTTCTTCGACCCTTGACTATTTCCTGAGGCGTACGGCCTGGGCTGCCGTGCAGGCCAAAGACGGCGGGTGGGTGGAGAACCTGCGTGGCTGGTGGCACGCTCTGCCGGCACTCTGGCCCGTGGGACTGTGGTTGCCGGCCCTGGTGGCCCTCTACTGGCTGCGCACCCAACGGGCCCTGTGGGGTGCGATCGCAGCCACCGTAGTGCTCGTGCTGTGGGCGGCACCGTATAATCCGCTCAATCTCGATCTGATCGGTTACTTCCTCCCGTGTCTCGCCATGCTGGCGGTGGCCGTGGGCGTCTTTGTAGTCCGGGCCGTCGCGTATGTTCGCGCCCGGATGCCGGGCATCGGCGCGCGGTCCAGGGTAGCGTTCGGCTTCGTTTCCATCGGTCTCGTCCTGGGCTGGCCGACGGCAGGTGTCATAGCCTCACGCCATTCTTTCGGACTGTCACACGGTGCGGGCGAACTCGTCAGGGCACTGGCGCTGTCACTCCCGCGCAACGCGGTGGTTATTGCGTCCGGCGACAATCTCCTGGGAGCACTCACGTATGCACAGACGGTGGAGAAGGTACGTCCTGATCTGATCGTCGTGGCATCCGGCGCGCTGCGCCACCCATTCTACCGGGCACGGACCGTCGCGGCGTTGCCGCCGGCGCTGCGACCTGACTGGGACGTGGAGCAGCTCTGGGACGTGGATACCTGGACCCGGCACGTGGGGAGTTGGCTGACCACGTTGCCCCCATCCACACGCCTGTTCAGCCCCTACGACAACATCCCCGGTCTCCAGGCGACGCATCTGACACCGGCCGGATACCTCTATGCCTGGGTCGACCCGCCCGCAGAGCCGGTGTGGTCGCACGCGCTTTCGTTCTGGCAGTCGGCCCCGTACGCGTACCTCTCCGATCCCGTGGCACGGGAGCAGCTGGCACAGTGGACGTTCAACTTCGGATCGTTCGCGCTGAAGCGAGGGCAGGATGACATCGGCTGGGAAGCGTTTCTCGCTGCGTTGGACCTGATGCCCGAGCAGCCCGAGATGTACTACCTGCTGGGCCAGGCTCTCGCGGGTTCGGGGCGCGTGGATGACGCCCGGGCCATGTTTTCCGCGGCCGCGGATCTCGCGCCGTATCGTGCGCGTTATCGCAAGGCGCTGTCGCATCTCCCCGGTCCCCTGGCGGTGGCCCCATGAAGAAGACTCAGGCCAAGCGGACCGATACGCTCAGTGCCGAGCATACGTTGAACGGTCCGCCGGTGGTGTCGGTCGTCGTGCCCATGTATAACGAATCCGAGAACGCTGCCCGGACCCTGCAGCGACTCGGCGAGGCGCTGACATTGCTGGAGCAGCCGTTTGAATTGATCCCCGTGGATGACGGTTCCACGGACGATACCCGGCAGGTGCTGATCGCGTGTGCGTGCGAGGACGGCCGCATTCGCCCGGTCTCCTATCGGCCCAATCGCGGTCGCGGCTACGCCATTCGAGCCGGATTCAAGGCGGCGCGCGGCCGCATCGTCTGTTCCACGGACGCCGATCTGTCGTACGCGCCCGAATACGTTTCCGCGATGGCATCGCTGCTCCTGGAGAATCCGAGTGTCGACTATGTGGTGGGATCGCCGTACGTAGAAGGGGGCGGCACGGAAGGCGTACCTCCGTTTCGGCTGTGGGTCAGCAAGTGGGGTAACCGAATTCTCTCCGTGGCCATGGCCTGCGGCATTCGTACGGTTACCGGTGTGCTGCGCGCATATCGGCGCGACGTCCTTGCGTCGCTCGATCTCGAATCGGACGGCAAAGAGCTGCATCCGGAGATCCTCGCCAAGGCCCACGCCGCGGGTTTTTACGGCATCGAGATGCCCGCTGTACTCACGCGCCGTCAGCGCGGGTCATCCAAGTTTCACCTGCGCGCCACCGCCTGGAGTCACTTGCTCTTTTCCTGGCACCAGCGCCCGATGCTGTTGTTCGGCGCGGCCGGCATGCTGGTGATCCTGGCGGGGTTGCTCCTGGGCGGCCTCCTGACGTGGCAGTGGCTGGCCGGTACGCTCAATCCCAACCGGCCCCTCATGACGCTGTTTCCGTTGCTGCTGGTGAGCGGGCTGCAGATCGTGTTGTTTGGCTTTCTCGGTTCACAGATTGTCATCCTGCGCCGTGAGCTGTACCGGCTGCGGCGCGACAGTCGGCTCCACCGGGAGCCAGGGCATGCCGACACCGTCGAGCACATGATCGAACCGATGGAGCCATCCCGGTGAATCCCCGTGTGCTGCTACTGACCAATCGCTCCCCGGTGGACGACCTCGCTACGGCATCGCCCTTCGTACATGACTTCTGCGAGGCGCTGGTCAGGCACCACGTTGACCTGCAGGTGATCACACCGCGTTATCCGGTCGAACGGCCGGAGCGGGATCCCTGGGTTAACCGATTCGACTGGGCCAAGTCCGACCGTGTGCTGGGCAAACTCTCGCTCTGGAACCCGGGCGATCTCCGCAAGGTGCTCAGTGCCCTGTTCGCCGGTCGCTCTGCAACGACCCGGGCCGTGCGCGCCATGCGCCCCGATTTCATCCTGGCCCTGTGGGCCATGCCCTCGGGTTGGTGGGCCATGCGCGCTGCGGCCCACGCCGGTGTCCCTTATGGCGTCTGGTGCCTGGGCTCGGACGTCCAGTTGTGGGGCCGGCGCATCGGCGCCCGCGCCCTGATTCGCAAGATTCTCCGGCGCGCCGATGTACTCTATGCCGATGGCTATGCACTCTCCGAGGAAGCGTCTGCGCTCTGCGGGCGTCCCTGCAACTTTCTGCCCAGTCTGCGGACTATTGCGCCGCCGGCCCGAGATCCGGGGCATCCGTTGCACGGTGACCGCTACATGTTAAACTACGGTCGTCTCAACAGGGAGAAGGGCGTGCTGGATCTCCTCGATGCCATGCGGAAACTGCCCGACCGCAGCACGATCAACCTCGTGCTGGCAGGCATCCCGGACTCCGGGCTCGATGTGGCCGGTGAGATCGACAAGCGGAATCTCGATGCACGCGTCCGATTCGTGGGCGAGTTGAGTCCCGATCAACTGGCGGTCTATATCCGTCACGCCGAGGCCGTCGTGATTCCATCGCGCCGCGACAGCATACCGCTGGTATTGGGCGAAGCGCTCCAACTCGGCACACCCGTGCTGTGCAGCGATCTGCCCGATCTCTGTGAGTTGCTCGGTCAGTATCGGGTGGGTACGGTGTTTCCCGTGGGCGACTCGGCGTCACTGGCCCGCCAGCTCAATGTCTATCGTATCCCGCCGTCGTTCAGCACCGAGGCGGCTCGATTCCTGGCGACCTTCAGCCCCGATGCGGCGGCCCGGCGCCTTGTGGCCGACATGGCCGGACTGGGCGTGCCGGGTGCCGCACCTCAGAACGACAAGAAGCCCGAAGGAGTCTCCTGTGCCTGAAGCCGTCGCTGGCGGGAGGGTGTCGCGTTCAGCCGACTCGGCCGAGAAGCAGGCCTTCTTCGATCGGTACTGGGTTACTCGCGACTATCGGCGTACCGATCGCCGCACTATGGAACGCGCCCAGTTGATTTGGTCGCGGCTTGTGCGACGACAGGGCACGGCGCTCGACGTGGGCTGTGGTCGCGGACTCTTCGCGTCGTTCCTCTCGGAGCAGGGTCTCGTCGTGGATGCAACCGACATTTCGCCCCAGGCCGTGGAGCTCACGGCACAGAGAGGCATACACAGCTTCCTGATGGATCTGGAGACCCAGCGCCCTATCGGTGTCTATGACCTGGTATTCTGTCTCGAGGTGTTGCAGCAGGTCCGCGATCCCCTGACGGTACTCACGCGTCTTGCGGATACCCTGGCGCACGACGGCGAACTCGTGGTGTCGGTGCCCAACGAGTTTCACCTTGTACGGAGGTTCTGTATACTTCTCGGTAGGCCTGACATGGGTGATATCGAGGATTCGCACATCAAGTTCTTTACGCCGGAGCGGGGCCGGGATCTGCTCGAGCGAGCCGGCCTGCACATCCGGGCGACCGCGCACACGGCCATCGTGCCCCCACGACCCCGTGCACTCGCGCTGTTCGGTCAGGCGGCGGCTTCGTTGTGGCCGTCCGGTCTGGCCCTGTCTACCATCTTCTTTGCCACAAAGGTGCGTCCGTGACCACAGCGCTCAGACCGTACGAAAAGGACGGCACGTTCTCCGAACGTTTTCCCATTCTCTATCAGCAACCGGGACGCCGCAAGAAGGCCGAAAAGGTCCTGCGGGTACTGAGTGCGTACTACGGTGGTTCACTGTCACGTCTCACGGCCGTGGACGTGGGCGCCTCTACCTGCCTGATGACCGAGATGTTCGCCGAAGAGATTGGGACGGTCATCGCCCTGGATGAAGATCACGTGGGTCTGAAGCACGGTCGCGATCGCGGGATCTGCGACAACTTGCGCTTTCTCCGCGCCGACGGTACCTGCGTAGCCCTGGCGGATGAGTCGGTCGACATCGTGATCTGCAACCAGGTGTATGAACATGTCCTCGATCAGGAAGGGCTGGCGCGCGAGATCCACCGCATCCTCAAGCCAGACGGCTTCTGCTATTTCGGTGCCGGTTCGCGATACGTCCTGATCGAAGGGCACTACTTTCTGCCCTTTCTGTCCTGGATGCCGTTGAAATGGTCGTCTCGGTATCTGCGCCTCATGGGGCGCAAGATCGACTATGATGTGTACCTGCTGTCGTATTACAAACTGAAGAAACTGCTGCGTGAATTCGACATAGACGACGTTACCACGCGGGTCCTCACGCAACCGGAGAAGTATGCGGCCGAGGATCTCGTAAAACCCGGATCGATATGGACAAAACTACCGCCGCGCCTCTACGAGTGGGCCAAACCGATGCTCCCGGGATGGGCCTGGGTCCTCACCAAGAAAGCGCGCCCAAAAGCCGCTACCGGCTGATCCGGTTCGTCCTGGTCGCGGCGGCCCTCGGCTGGCTGGGTGGGGAGATCTACATCCGCTGGGCCGAGATGACGTCCTTGTCTCTGGACGGCCGCTGGTTCAGCATCTCGATCGTGGCCTTCGCCGTCGCATTGCTCGCACAGGTCGTGGCGTGGCGGTGGAACCTGGTGTGCCTCGGCGCAGACATCTCCTATCCGTCGCTGTTTCGACTGTACTACACCATGAACCTGGCGCGCTACATTCCCGGCAAGATCTGGTCGCTGGCAGGCATGGTTGCAGGAGGCACACGCCTCGGTATCGACGGCGCGACGATGTTCGCATCGGTTTTTCTGGGACTGGTCTCCTCACTGGTGTCCGGCTTGTGCGTGGGCGTGCTCGCCGCGTGGCTCATGGGTCATCTGAACAACGTATCTCTGCTCCTGGCCGGTGTGCCGGTCCTTGCGCTGGCGGCTCTGTGGCCACCCGTGTTTCGTCGCTGGTCCGGGTGGTTGCTGCATCGCGTTCGACCCGGCTCTGTGCCCCCGATGGTCTCCGGCGCATTGCTCTTTCGATCGGTCCTGCACTACGGGCTGGTCTGGTGCGGCTACGCGGTGGCCGTAGGCGCCCTGGCTCTGGCGCTGGGTGCGTCCGAATTCGGACTCTACTTCGCGGCCTTTCCGCTGGCCTACCTGGCCGGATACGCGGCCCTGCTGGCGCCCGGCGGATGGGGCGTACGCGAGGGTGCTCTGATCGTACTTGCGGGCGGCGGAGCGATCGCCGTGGCCGTAGCGCTGTGGCAGCGACTCATACTGACTGTATTCGAACTGGGACTGTTTGCATATTCCGTCTGGAGCTGGCGCCATGATTGATCCACACCTGGCCTCGATGTTGATCGCCGCGCTGTTCGGCGCCGTGATCGGTAGTTTTCTCAACGTGGTGATCTTTCGATTACCGCGGAAGATCACGTTTTGGCGGGGACGGTCCTGCTGTCCCAGTTGCGGTGCACTCATACACTGGTGGCAGAACATCCCCGTGCTCAGCTACATCCTCCTGCGTGGTCGTTGCGGACAGTGCCATGCGAGTATCTCCCCCCGTTACCCGCTGGTGGAGCTGCTCACGGCCGCCGCGTTTGCAGGATGGGTGTATCGCCTCGGCCCGACGCTCGAGGCCGCAGGGTATGTCTATCTCACATGCGTCCTGATCTGCGTACTGTTCATCGACTGGGAGTTCCAGATCATACCCGACAAGCTCACGCTGCCGTCGATCGTTGTGGGGCTGGTGTGGGCGTGGTTTACGCCCCTGAGTTTCACTTCATCGTTGATTGGCGTGGCGGTCGGTGGCGGGGGACTGTACCTGGTGGCGCTGCTCGGCGACTGGATCTTCGGCAAGGAGAGCATGGGAGGCGGCGACATCAAGCTGGCAGCCGCGCTGGGGGCCTTTCTCGGCTGGCAGAAGGTGGTGCTGGTCTTTTTCATGTCCGCACTGATCGGTACAGTAGTTTCCCTGATCTGGATGCTCGTCTCGCGCGAAATGCGAACCAAGCGTCTGATTCCCTTCGGGCCGTTCCTGGCGATCGCCGCGATGGTGACCGCGGCGTGGGGGCCCGATCTGATCAGTTGGTACGTGCGTACCTTCTGGATGGTCTAGGATTCGCCTCACTTCCTGAGGATAGGCCGACACGTGCGGCTGAGCTGGCAAGCGGCATCGTTCGAGAGTCGGGTACGGTTCGTACTTCTCGGCATTCTCCTGGCGTCATTGCTCCTGCAGGGCGGCTCCGCCCTGGTGCTGGGCCGTGCCCGCAACGCGATGGAGGTAGAGCTTCTCCGCCCCCTCCACGAGTCACTGGACCGAATGGAGATTCGCGGTACCCGGGACCCCGTTTCTTTTGCCGGGGTGCTCAGGTTTCGTGAAGGACTGGCACAGTACGAACGATTTCGGCTGCGCGACACCGTTGTGCACACCGTGCGCGCCGCCTGGCTGCGCATGCCCCCCAATGCCCGCGCGCGGCTCATAAACCGTGAGACCGTTCGCATCGGCCGTTCGTCCGAGGGGCGATTCGATATTCAACTGGCGCGATGCATCGGACGCGGTGACGAAGCACAGATCGCTTCGGTGAGCCGGGCGTTTCCTGAATACGGACAGCTCATGGCACTGGAGCGTTGGAATACCGGTACCCGGGCTGTCGGACTCTCTCTGTTGCTGGTGGCTGTGTTTCTCGTCACGCGTGAACTGGCCCGACCCTTCAAGCGCCTCAAGCGCGTGGTGGCCGACGCGCAGGAACGACTCCACTGGGATGTACCCGCCTCTCGTGAGGAGTGGGACGACGCCATCCAGACGTTTACGGCCACCATCGATCGGCTCAAGGCGGACGAAGCCAAGCTGCAGGAACAGTATGTGACCAGCGAGGACGCTCGTCAGCACCTCGACCTGCTCAATCAGAAGATCATCGATGCCATTCCGTCCGCACTGATCGCGCTGGATGCAGAGGGTCGCATCGTGCGCTGGAATCCGGCGGCGGAGGATCTGCCGGGATTGCCGGAGCCGACCACGCGGTTGCCGTTCGAAGAATTCATCCAACCGTGGGCGCCCGTGGAAGAGCTGCTCCGTGGGGCAGGAGTGCCGGGCAACGAATTCGACATCATGCGGGATGGCGAACGTCACCACTACTCATTGCGGCGTGTGCCGGTGTCGGACGGAGGTTCCGTACTGTTGCTGGATGATCACACTCAGTTGCGCAGGCTTGAGGCGCTCCTGGCACAGCGCGCAAGACTTGCGGCCCTGGGCGAAACGGCGGCGGGCCTGGCACACGAACTTCGCAACGCCATGGGTACCATACTGGGCTACGCCAAACTCATGGCTCGTACGGGCGATCTGAGCACCGCCGAAGTTGCCACCGGTATCGAACAGGAAGCGGCCGGTATGGAGGAGATGCTCAAGCGTTTCCTGGAAGTGGCGCGCCCCACCGAACCACGAACGGCTCCCACGGTCGTAGCGAAGCTGGTTGAAGAAGTTCTGTCACGTTACGAAGAGCGCCTGCATGACGCCGGCTTATCGGTCGTTCGCTGTTTCGACGAAGACGCTACGTTCGAACTCGATCCGTTCTGGTTGCGGCAGGCACTGGGCAATCTCATTGAAAACGCGATTCAGATGGTGCCCGCGCAGGGAAGTGTGCGTGTGACTGCTACGGTCGGTCCGTCAGAATGTCGAATCACGGTCGCGGATTCCGGACCGGGTGTCGATCCCGAGTGGAGAGACAAGATCCTCGCGCCGTTCGTATCGCTGCGTGCGGGAGGCACCGGTCTTGGCCTGGCTCTGGTGCAAAAAGTGATGACGGCACACGGCGGCCGTGTCGAAGTGAGCCAAGCCCCCGAAGGCGGCGCCCAGTTCGACCTGATTCTTCCCGCGATGTCGTTACCGCACTCTCGTGCGGTTGGTGTAACTCGTGTTATTGCAAGAGGTTAGGGCCTGTCGCCCGGCAACGCACCGTCACCGTTTTGCGGTGGCGGCATGGGCTCATGCTCCACGCCCTCGATCGGGGCTTCTCCGTTGATCCGTTTGCGAAAGTCCGTGTAGCAGGCTTTGCAGCGCTTCGGTGGATCATGGAAGCCGCGATCTGCGAAATACTTCTGCGCACTGGCAGTAAAGACGAATTCTTCACTGCAGTCCACACAGACCAGAATGGAGTTGGTAAAACCCTCCGCCTGGTTGGTAGCCATTCCGTGTTACTCCCTGTCCGATGGCGCCATCCCCCCAGCGAACACCGCCGTCGATCGTACGCCCGCATCCTGAGCAGGCCAACACTGTGGGTACAGCCGCTCCGCTCCCTGGAGCGTTGCACCTGCGCATCCCTTGGGGAGGCCGGTGCGCGATCAATTGGACAAACGGAAAAGAGTCTCGGCAGCCGTGTTACGGGCTGGCCGCCCCCCTCTTTTCGTCGCCACTCGTACTGCGAGTGGCGGCAGGCTACTAAAATATGCGCAATTTGTCAACCGAATTCTGGATTTCGGTAGGTTAGGCGCATAAACAAAGGGATTCGCCTATACGCAAAGGGCCGGGTTGCCCCCCGGCCGCGGACTGCGTGAGCATCTCGCGCGACCGGGGGTTGTGTCCTCACGCCGGCGTCTGGTGAACGTCTATGCCCATGTTCTACAAGGCACACACGTCACATGGTTCCGCACCGCCCTTGAACACGTAGTTCACCATATAGATGATGTCCGTGGAGTTGATGTTGGCGTCGCACGTGACATCGCCCACTTCGGTCACGGGCATGTCTTTAAAGGCGGCGATCCGCCCTGCGACGGATGTACCAGTCCACTGGCAGCAGATTGTTAGAGGACTTAGCGATCAGGAACAGCCGGACCAAAAACCTGCGCGGGGTGGGCGGCGCCGTGGCCAGTCCCACCCCGACTTTGTTGCAGGCCGCCGCGGGGCGCTCGGTAAGATTCCCACGACGTTGAGCGCGAATCTGCGCTACTTCAACAGCATCATTTTGCGGGTCTCCGTGAAGCCACCGGCTTCGGCCCTGTAGAAATAGGCCCCGCTGGCTACGTGGCTACCCTGGTTGTTGGTACCGTGCCACACCACTTTGTGCACGCCTGCTTCCGCGTGTCCGTCGAACGACTTCACGAGCTGGCCTGCCACGTTGAATATCCGGATCGAATAATCCGAAGCTTCAGGAAGGCTCAGTGTGAAGCTCGTGGAGGGGTTGAACGGATTCGGGAAGTTCTGAGACAACGCGTACTCCTTGGGGAGCGTGGCTGCCCCGGACTTGAAGTCCACATCCACCTCGAACTCGGGAGAGGTCTCACCCACGTACGGCTTTCCATTCTCATACCGCGTGTAAATGAAAGTCAGGGCGTGTCCCGGACTCTTGGTCGTGAACGTCTCAAATTCGGGCTGGTAGCCGTCACCGACACGGAACACCAGTGTTGCAACCTGGGTCCCGCCGTGGACCGCGACCTTGAGGTCCGCGCTGGCCCGGGTGCCGACGATCTCCGAGATCAGACCCAGAATCACCGTCTTGGCCTCGTTGTCGGTCTGGGCGTAGGTAAAGTCCCAGTCGACCACTCGGTCGGCAAAGTCGACCCGGATCAGTTCGATGGCGTCCCCCTGCCGGCCGAAGCGGATGGGGATGTCCATCCCCGCCAACTCCTGCTCGTTGAGCACGTGAACGGCCACCTTCCACTCTCCGTCCTCCAGAACGGCATCGGAGAGCCTCAAGACGTCCTGAGACCCGGTGTCCCTGGCCACCGCGCCGGTCGCGAGCAGGATGCCCGCGGCCAGTGTCAAACAAATCAGGCTCACTTTTCGCATAGATCACCTCCTCTCACTAGATATAGTGCCCGAAAGGGCCCAAATCTTACAGTCTGGACCCTATTTTGGGGGTCCGGCCCCGGCCGTATCGCCCTCGCGCTCATCACTGGCATGGCAACGGGCTCTCCGTACAGATGTCACATGGCGGATCCCCGCCCTTGAACACGAAGCCCACCAGGTAGATGATGTCCGCCGATGTCACGGAGCCACTGCAGTTGACGTCGCCGTTGGCCTCGCAGGGAAGTGGTGCATCGCCACCCTTGAACACGAAGCCCACCAGGTAGATGATGTCGGCTGATGTGACCGCCCCGGTGACATTGACGTCGCCTGGCACCTGAATGAGGCAGTCCACCTCGAAGTTGCCGAAATAGACGCTGTCTTCGGTTTGACCGTCGGCGAGCGTGATCGTGTGTGTGCCCGCACCCCCGGGGAAAACCTGGAACCAGCCGGGCTGCAGCTCTTCGCTGACCGTGTACGTCGCTGCTGGCAGGTCCGAGAAGAAGTAGGCACCGGTGAGGTCTGTGGTGTCTACGTATCCGCCCGGCTCGGCGTGGATCACCCAGTCGGGAAGGCCCGGCTCGGCGGGGAAGTCCCATATCCCGTTGCCATTGGCGTCGTAAAACTTTGCACCTAAGATCTGTGCGCTCGGGCCACTGACATCCACGATGAACCGCAGCGTGATGTCCCCCCGATCGGGGTCATTGCTCTGGATGTAGATGAACCAGTCAAACGTCTCCCCGTCTTGCAGCCCGATGCCGTCGTAGCTGATCATCAGTGCACTGCTGCCCGTCAGTTCCTCCCCGGGAGACAGCACGTCGACAAATGAAGTGTCACCGTTGATGAAGAGATGTTCGCTTCCGAAGTTATCTTCGGACACGGTCATCGTCACGCTCAGGTTGGCGGTGCCCACGTTGCGGAGCTCCAGGGCGAAGCTGTCGGCTGCGAGTGTGGATGGCTGGAGGTCGAATGTGTAATCTGTTCGCATGATCACGGTGGGATAGGGAATGACGCGTGGCACGATGCTGATCCGGGGAGATGACACGGCTGCGCGGCTTTCCAGGGCCAGTACCATGGCCTTACCTGGCGCTGCGGCGCCTTCTTGCTGCACCCAGGATCCGGCATGCGTGTCCGACATGTATGAGATGTAGATGCCGGAATCTGCCACGGAGGCAGATGACACCCAATGTTCGCTGAAGCAGTTGCCAGGCAGACAATCTGGAGAAGGTGATCCAGTGAAATTGAGCGGCCCGTCCCAGGTCAGTCCATCGTCGGAAGATATGGAGCACCACAGGTCGCCATTCACGAATCCTTGCAGGGTACCACCGGCATCCTGAGTGGCACAGTCGGTCTGGGCGGGACCGAACTGCACCCACAGGGCGTAGAGTAATTCATCTGCGATTCCCCCTCCCGGTCCGGCTCCGGCCGGCTT
>JAUVRN010000183.1 GCA_030597645.1 Candidatus Zixiibacteriota bacterium | reverse complement strand
GCTCGATTCCGCGCGGGTCATTCAAGTCGGCGTGGCGTACCCGTTCGACTACATCGTTGTGCGCGGGAATCAAGCATTCGCGGGAATGACCGGATTCGAACCGGTGTTCCAGAATAGTTCCTACCGGGTCTATCGTCGCACGTCGCCCACATAACGCATGCGCCAGCCATGAGCGTGGCGCGCGGGCGCCCCGACGCCCGTCTGCCCACCGCCCGCGGTCACGAAGCCATCAGCCGCCACATCTGGGCCACCAGAAAACAGACGGCCAGCCCCATCACCACCGGCAGGAGCGTTGAGATCAGGGTCCAGCGGCGTGATCGCGTTTCCTTCCAGATGGTGTAGATCACCGTGCTGCAGGGATTGTGAATGAGGCTGAACAGCATGAGGTTGACGCCTGTCAGCAGCGTCCAGCCGCCTGCGCGGAGAATCGCCGCACTGTCCGTCGCCGAACTCAGCTCGAACATGACACCGGCTCCTTCTCCGATGCCGGTCATACGGGCAGTCATCACGGTGAGCATCAGAATGGTGGGGATAACGATTTCGTTGGCCGGGATCACCAGGATATACGCCACCACGATCACGCCGTTGAGGCCTATGAAAAGACCGAACGGGTCGAGCCCGCCCACGATCCACTCCGACATACTCCTGCCGGCCACGTGGATGTTGCTCAACAGCCATATCAGGGCGCCTGCCGGCATGGCAAAGAGTATCGCGCGCCAGAGGACGAAGATCGTGCGATCCATCAGCGATGTATAGAGCGTCCGCCAGAAGCGGGGTGGGCGGTAGGGTGGGAGTTCCAGGCTGAACGACGAGGGCTCTCCGCGCAGCACTGTTCTCGACAGCGCCCACGAAACGACAAATGTGAGCACCACCCCCAGGCTGGCCACGGCTACCACCGTTGCCGCCGACACCAGCCCCGCGACGTGCGGTGGCACCAGGGCACCTATGAAGATCGTAGCGATCAGAATCTGCGTGGGCCAGCGCCCATTGCAGAGGGCGAAATTGTTGGTGATGATCGCGATCAGGCGCTCGCGCCGGCTGTCGATGATGCGCGTAGCCACCACCCCGGCCGCGTTGCAGCCGAAGCCCATGCTCATGGTCAGCGCCTGCTTGCCGTGAGCGCCCACTCGCTTGAACATTCCATCCAGGTTGAACGAAACCCGTGCCAGATAGCCGGAGTCCTCGAGCAGCGGGAACAGAGGAAAGAAAATCGCCATGGGAGGCAGCATGACCGCGATCACCCATGCGGTTGCCAGGTAGACCCCATCGAAGAGAAAACCGGACAGCCACCAGGGGAACTGAAGCTGCGCGCCCAACGTGTGGAGTGCCGGGTGGATCGTGTCCAACAGCAGCGTGGCGAGCATGGCGGACGGCATGTTGGCACCTGAGATGGTGACCCAGAAGACGGCCATGAGAAGCCCCACCATGATGGGCAGACCGAGCCACTTGCTGGTGACCAGCCGATCAATGGTGGCATCCAGATTGAAACGCCTTGTTCTCCCGTCCACGGTCGTGCACTGGTCCGCGATCTTCGCAGCGACCGTATAGGCATCTTCGGTCAATCGATCCGTAAAGCCAACCCCGAGATCCCAGCGCAGCGCGCGGGCAGATCCGAGGATGCGTTCAGCCGAGATCGCAGGCCGGTCATCGCGACCGGCGTGCGGTGGAGCCACCCGTGCATCCGCCGTCTGGGACGAGAGTTCGAGCAGTTCGCCGGACGCGAGTGCTTCCTCGATCTTGCGGTCGCCGTCGAGCAGTCGCACTGCTACCCACTCCGGATTGGACAGTTCTGGAATCTCTTCCCGCAGGGTGTGGGTGAGGGCTCCGACCGTGCGCTCGAAGCGTCCCCCAAACCTGCTCGCACGCCGGGGCTTGCCGACCAGGTTGCCCGTGGCTACACCCGCGATCGCATCAAGCAGTCGATCGATCCCCTCGCTGGTTCGCGCTACGGTGGGAACCACGGGAACGCCCAGGCGTTTGGAGAGACTGCGTTCATCGACGGTGCGGCCGTGACGCAGGGCCTCGTCGATGAGGTTGAGACATACCACCACGCGGTCCGTGATGTCGAGGATCTGCAGGGTCAGATTGAGGTTGCGCTCGAGGTGATTGGCGTCGACCACGATCACCGTGACGTCGGGCTGGCCGAAAAGAATGAAATTGCGCGCGATTTCCTCGTCCATCGCCGCGGCCGCAAGCGAATACGTTCCCGGCAGGTCCACTAACTTGTAGCGGTGATCACCCAGCGCAAAGGCACCTTCTGCCCGCGTGACCGTCTTGCCGGGCCAGTTGCCCGTGTGCTGCCTCAGTCCGGTGATGGCATTGAAGACCGTACTCTTGCCTGTGTTGGGGTTGCCGGCCAGTGCGACCACGAAATCGAACTTCTCCATGTCGACACCGAGTCGGACCAGGTTCCCTCTGTGGTGAACTGGACAGGTCGCGCATGCATCGTGGGGTGTCGCCGCCTGTTGCATCATCTCATTCACAATGCGGTCTTCTCCTTCTGGTGAACTGAGATCATCAGGGCCTGCTCGTCACGCAGTGCGATCTGCGTGCCCCGTACACGGTAGGAGGTCAGACCGCCCGAAAGGCCACGCCGAACGTGCTCTACGCGCGTGCCGGGCAGAATCCCCAGGTCCATCAGGCGACGGCGTTCGAGTCCGCGGCAAGCCGGGCTGATTCGCACCACCCGCGCGGCCTCGCCGCTGCGCAGCACGGCCAGTGATTCATGGGCCTCATGGCTCGCTTCTACATCCTGTGAGCTCATGCGCTCGATCGACACATTGCTTCCAACGATCGGCGCGAGTATCAGCTTGCGTCCCTCGGCTTCGATGATAATGCGCTCATCGGTCTTGGCGTCGACGCTCAGCTCCATGCCCGGGTAGATGCCCAGGGCCAGCAGCTGCGCATACACGACGACCGGCTCGTCCTCCACGCGCACGACGCGCGCGCCCCCCCCGATCCCCAGTCGCCTGAGCGGAATGGCCTCTGCACGGGGCAATTCACCATCTGCGGTGGGTATGGGATCGCCGTGCGGGTCAAAGCGCGGATTGCCCAGCTTCCTGGACAGATCGTCAGCCTGCTCGCGCGTGAGCGCATGTTCGCGGCGCTCAGCGCGCACGTGCCACTCGGCCGGGTCGACACCGGTTTCGTCGGCGAGGTAGCGCTCCCACAACCGATGGGCCCGGATGATTTCGAGGGCGTAGTGCCGGCCGTTCTCGGTGAGCAGAATGCGGCCGTCTACCACGGACGCCAGACCTGCGTGCTGCATCCTCTCCACCAGCGTCAGCGCAGCAGCGGGCTTGATCCTCCATGTGTTTGCGAGGCTGGACACCGTCGGTGTGGGACCGCGGTTGTCATGACCGAACGCGTGTTTGAGTGCGTCCTCCATGCGAATACGTTCGACGTCGCGTCGATGGCTCCGGAGCAAATGGAAGAGCCCGAATCGCGGGGCGACGAGCCATGCGATCACGACAGCAACCGCAAAGAACACGAGCAGATTGATACCAGGAGAATCCAGCATGAACAGGAGTCCTTATGCTGCCACCGTGACCCGGATCCCGTCGGCGGCGCGGCGGCCGAGCGTGATCTCGCGGCGGTTCAGGTGCAGCACCAGAGGGCCTTCAAATGGCTCCCCCGTCTTTACTCGGACCACCGCGCCGGGGTATAGCTCGAGCCTGCCGAGGTACTTGAGCAACTCAGGATCGCGATCGTCGACTTCGAGAACGGTCACCGTTTCGCCGGGACCGACGGCGGAGAGTGGTCGCGCCTGGACCCGCCGGATGGTCCCGTCGCGCGCCGGGATCGGAGCACCATGAGGATCGACCGAGGGATCATCCAGCACGCGGGCCATCCGGTCCTCGAGATCCTCGGAGATAACATGCTCCAGTTTTTCGGCCTCCTCGTGGACTCGCTCCCACGGGACGCCGAGGGCTTCCGATAGATAGAGCTCCAACAGACGATGGTGCCGGACGATCTCCAGTGCGGCCTTTTCCCCGACGTCGGTGAAGCGTACTCCCTGGTAGGGCTCGTACGTGATCAGGTTTAGTCGGGAAAGTTTCTTGATCATGGCCGTCACGGATGCCGGGGCGATCTCCAGGCGTTTCGCGATCGCGGACGTGGTAGCTCGCTGTTCCTGCTCGAGGACCAGGAAGATGGCCTTGAGGTAGTCCTCCATGGCTGCCGTCAGCATGGCCGCGTCCACAGGTGAGGCAGTTTGTGCATTGGCTAAATATATATTTAGGCATACCTAAAAACAAGCATCTTGCTGGAATCCGCGATGTCGTATGATATGGACACGGCCATGGCATCCGACAGGGGCTCAACTGCCCGTCAGCTCGTAAGTGGTTGGCTTATAGGAAGTTCAATCTGCAGCGGCGGAGGCAACCTATCCCGGTCCCAACCTGGGTTCGGGGAGGGATACTATATGTCCCCGAGGGCTCCCTGCAGTTCTCGCACCTCTGCCTGGAGCTGATCGATGGTCTCCTGCTGTTCCTTCGTAGCCTCGATCAGCAGCACAACCAGCCGCGCGTAGTCGATCGATCTGGCATCGGTCCCGTTGGGCTCGTAGGCGACGACCTCCGGGACGACCAGGCCGACTTCCTCTGCGATCAACCCGATATCGTGTTTTCCGTCCGATTTCCAGTCGTAAGAGACGCCCTGCAATCGCTGCACTTTGTCCAGTGCCCTCTGGAGTGGCTGTATGTTCGTCTTCCACCTGCGTGAACTGTACGTCGTCCAGGCATCCGCGATGGGATCGGTGGCAGAGCTCTGTGCCACCGTCAGGACATTGGCCGGGGCGGTGACGCCGATACCCACGTGGCCGTTTCTCGTGACGACCACCCGGTCTTTCTGGAGGCTCAGCCGTTTGTCACCGCCCGCGTAGGCGCCCCGCCACCTTTCATCGGTTTCGGTCTGATCGCGGGGGCGCAGGCATGCGCTTGTGCCGGTGGCCTCGCGTGGCGGCGGCCACTTCGCCGAATCGCTCTGCGT
>JAUVRN010000030.1 GCA_030597645.1 Candidatus Zixiibacteriota bacterium | reverse complement strand
TGACGAAGAACTGGCCGGTACGCTGGGCTTCCTCGCGTACCACTTCGCGCGCCTGCTTCTTGGTGCCAACGAAGAGCACCGAATGTCCCCGCGACACGACGTCCTGGACCTCTTCGCAGGCGGCCTTGAGTACGCCCAGGGTTTTCTGCAGGTCGATGATGTAGATACCGTTGCGGGCACCGAAAATGTACCGTTTCATCTTGGGATTCCAGCGGCGGGTCTGATGACCGAACTGCACGCCGGCATCCAGTAGATCGTTTAGCTGAAGGTTCATACCATCCTTTCGGGTTGAGCCGCCACCGTCGCGATCCTTCCGGCCCGCCCCATGTAGTGGGGACCCGTGGCCGCCACGACGGTGTGTGTATTCGCGCCTGCCGACGCCTAACGCTTCGAGTACTGGAACCGCTTACGGGCCTTCGGCTGGCCGTACTTCTTGCGCTCCACCTCACGTGCATCGCGTGTCAAGAACCCGCCTCGCTTGAGGGTGGGGCGCAGTTCCGCGTTGTGCTCAAGCAGCGCCCGGGCGATGCCGTGACGCAGCGCACCTGCCTGTCCGGCCAGCCCACCGCCGTGTACGCGTGCACGAATGTTCACCTTGCCCAGCATGTCGACAGCTTCCAGCGGCTGCTGCACCACCATCATGAGCGTGTCGCGGGACAGGTAGCCGCGGGCATCCTTCTGGTTGATCGTGAACGTGCCTTCGCCGATGGACATACGCACCACGGCCACCGCCTCTTTGCGCCTGCCCGTACAGCGTACTACTCCCGGTGCTTCCATGATTTCGTCGTGCTCCCTAATTGCGGCGCGTAACCAGAGCGAGTGGTTTGGGCTGTTGGCCTGCATGCGGGTGGTCCGGCCCCGCGTACACCTTGAGCTTGGTCAACAGCTTGCGTCCCAGGCGGTTCTTGGGCAGCATACCCCAGACGGCCAGCCGGAGAACCCGCTCGGGCCGCTCGGCGCGCATCTGCGCAAAGGTCCGGCTCTTCAGCCCACCCGGGTACTGCGTATGCCAGTAGTACACCTTGCCGGTCTCCTTGCGGCCCGTCAGCACGACCTTTTCCGCGTTGATCACGATGACGTGATCTCCACAGTCCAGGTGGGGAGTGAATACCACCTTGTGCTTGCCGCGCAGGCGGCGAGCCACCTCCGTCGCCAGACGGCCGAGAACCTGCCCCGTGGCGTCCACCACGTGCCAGTCCGAGCGCAGGCTCGTCACTGGCGGGATATACGTCCGAAACCTCTGATCCATTCCTGTCCTCGCTGGGTCAAAACCCCGTATTGTATTGATCCTGAGGGGATTGTCAAGCCCATTCTGCTTGCGGCGGGGGCAAAAAAAGAGGCCGGGACCCGCTGGGCCCGGCCCTGTTCACCTGCAGAAGGCGGTTATACCCAGCCTCTCAACTTCATCGCCTCCGCCACCCGCTGTACAGCCACCAGGTAAGCCGCCAGGCGCATATGCACCTCGTGCCTTTTGTGCATGTCATAGACACCGGCAAAGGCCGACGTCATTTTTGTGTTCAGCTTCTCGTGCACCTCTTCCACTTCCCAATAGTAGTTGTAGGCGTTCTGGACCTGCTCGAAGTAGCTGACCGTCACGCCGCCTGCATTACACAGAAAGTCGGGTATCACGAAGTTGCCGTTCTTGTAGAGAATCACGTCGGCCTCGGGCGTGGTGGGACCATTGGCCAGCTCGGCGATGATCTTGCCCTTGATCCGGGCCGCGTTCTCATCGGTGATCACGTTTTCCAGGGCTGACGGGAACAGCACCGTCACGTCCAGTTCCAGCAACTCCTCGTTGGTCACCGGCGCCGTGTTCTGCATGTTGATCACCGAGCCGGTCTTGCGCTTGTGCTGGAACACCGCTTCGGGATCGAGCCCGTCTTTGTTGATGATCCCGCCGCGCGAGTCGCTGACGGCGATGACCTTCCGACCGAGGATCTCCTCGGCCAGCTTGGCGCCGAAATAGCCGGCGTTGCCGTATCCCTGGACCGCACAGGTTTTACCCTTCAGTTCGATGCCCAGCACCTTGGCTGCTTCACGCACGGTGTAGATACCGCCGCGCGCCGTGGCGTCGCCGCGCCCCTTGGAACCGCCCAACGGCAGCGGCTTGCCGGTGATCACGCCCGGGGCCTTGTGGCCGTGGGCCTTTTCAAACTCGTCCAGCATCCAGGCCATGACCTGCGGTGTCGTGTAGACATCGGGCGCCGGCACGTCACGCACCGGATTCACGAAGTGTGCGAGCCTGCCGAAGAACGAACGCGACACGCGCTCCAGCTCGCCTTCGGACATTTCCTTGGGGTTGCAGATGACGCCGCCTTTTCCGCCGCCGAGCGGAATGTCGACGACGGCGGTCTTCCACGTCATCCACGCGGCCAGGGCGCGTACCGTGTCTATGGTTTCATCCGGATGGAAACGGATGCCGCCTTTGCACGGACCGCGTGCGTCGTTGTACTGCACCCGGTAGCCATGAAACACCTTGAAGGTGCCGTCATCCATCTTTACCGGAAACGAGAGATGCATCTCCCGCATGGGCCAGCGCAGCGCGTCGGCCGTACCCGGATTGAGTTCGAGCCGGGCCGTGGCTTCGTCGAGCTGTCTCTGTGCTATTTTGAACGGATTGAGTTTGTCAAGTTCCGCAAGCTGTTTTTCAGCCGCCTCAACTGGACCTGTTGCATTCATTGTTGTCCTCCAATCCCGGGATCAACCGGTGGGTACATTTCTTCTCAGGAAATCTATCCGTACGCTCCGTCAACGCAATGGAAAAATGCGATTTTTTTCACATTTACCGTTCACTAATGCATTGCGGGGCAATCAGTTACAGAATACGCTCTGCGCATAATGGCATGAACTTGGGTCTCGCTGGCCGTTTGCAGGATCCGTGGGAACAGGCGCTGACGAACAGCGATCAGGCCGCACTCTACTGCGTATTCACCCGAGGCGCAGTACGCCGTGTTCTGAGTCAGGCAGCAGCCTGCTACTGCGTGCGACCGTGGCGCGATCACGTTTACCCTGGTGTGTGCGCCTACTCGTCGTGGTATTTGCGCGCCACCTGTAGCCGGTTCTTAGCCCGCCAGACCGCCAGCTCGGCGCGTACCGCATCCAGTCCGCCATCATGCTCGGCCAACCGCGCGCGGGCACGCTCATACGCCTGCTCGGCACGCTGCAGATCGATCCGATCCTGGTCCTCGATGGCATCGGCCAGTACGGTGGCGTGATTGTGAGCCACCTCGAAGAAACCGCCGGTGATGGCGAACAGATGCTCCTTTTCGCCTTCCGCCTCTACCACTTTGAGTTCGCCGGGCACGAGCGCCGTGATCAGGGGTGCGTGATCGGTGAGAACACCCAGGTAGCCAACCGATCCGGGCAGCACGATGGACCGCACGTCCTCTTCGTAGAACGGTTGTTCCGGCGTTACGACGGTGAGTTTGAACACGGTGTATCTGTCTCCGTTCAGGCGACCTTCGATTGCAGGCGTTTCTGCTGTTCTTCGGCCTCTTCGATCGGGCCGACCATGTAGAAGGCCTGTTCCGAAAGATGGTCCATCTCACCGTCGATGAGCTTCTTGAAGCCCTTTACGGTATCTTCCACCTTCACGTACTTTCCGGGTACACCCGTGAATTGCTCGGCCACGAAGAAAGGCTGCGACAGGAATCGCTGGATCTTGCGAGCCCGATTCACGGTGAGCCGGTCCTCCTCGGACAGCTCATCCATGCCCAGGATGGCGATGATGTCCTGCAGATCCTTGTAGCGCTGCAGCACCCGCTGCACTTCGCGCGCCACCGCGTAATGCTCTTCCCCGACGACATTGGCATCGAGAATACGGGAGGTCGATTCCAGCGGATCTACCGCCGGGTAGATGCCCAACTCAGAGATCTGGCGTGACAGTACCGTGGTGGCGTCCAGATGCGAGAACGTCGTAGCCGGCGCCGGATCCGTCAGGTCATCCGCGGGCACGTAGATAGCCTGCACCGATGTGATCGAGCCATCCTTGGTGGATGTGATGCGTTCCTGCAGCGCACCCATCTCCGTACCGAGCGTTGGCTGGTAGCCCACCGCCGACGGCATGCGTCCCAGGAGAGCGGACACCTCAGAGCCGGCCTGCACGAATCGGAATATGTTGTCGATGAAGAGCAGCACGTCCTGGTGCTCCTCGTCACGGAAATACTCGGCCATGGTCAGGCCCGAGAGACCGACGCGCAGACGGGCGCCCGGCGGTTCGTTCATCTGTCCGACCATGAGGGCCGTCTTCTTCAACACCCCCGACTCCTTCATCTCGAGCCAGAGGTCGTTGCCCTCACGCGTACGCTCCCCCACGCCGCTGAAGACGGAGTAGCCGCCGTGCTCCGTGGCGATGTTGCGAATCAGCTCCTGAATGATCGCCGTCTTGCCGGCTCCGTCGCCCCCGAGCAGGCCCCCCTTGCCGCCCTTGGTATAGTGTTCCCGCAGGTCGATGACCTTGATGCCGGTCTCGAACATCTCCGCGGAGGTGGCCTGATCGGCGAAGCTCGGTGCGGGCCGGTGAATCGGCCAGCGCTCCACGTCGTCGCCGAGCGGTCCGAGGTCATCGAGCGGTTCGCCGAGCAGGTTGAAGATCCGCCCGAGGGAACACTCACCTACGGGCACCGTGATCGGACTGCCCGTGTCCACCACCGGCATCCCGCGCACGAGACCGTCGGTCGATGCCAGTGCCACGCAGCGCACGACGCTGTAGACCAGAAGCAGGGACACTTCCACCGTCAGGTCGATGTCGCGGTCCGCATCTTCAAACTTGATCGCATTAAGGAGGGCCGGCAACTTGTCCGCATTGAATTCACAGTCCACAGTCGGACCGATTACCTGCACCACTTTGCCCACATTGTCTGCCACGTTACTGCTCCTCAGGTATGCTCATGTCGATGTCCGTGCCGAGTGGGACCGCGTGCGCGACAGCGCCGCAGGCTCAGCGCGGAATCCTCGTTTGCCCAGTTTCTGCTGGGCCCAGTCGGCGTCGCTTACGATCACCTGTGTCTGAAAATCGCCGAAGGCCCGATCATACAGGTCCAACAGTTCTTTGCCCACACCCTGGTGCTGGTAGTCGGCGTGCACCACCAGGTCCTGCAGGTACACGTCGAATACCCCGTCTGTGAGCACGCGTGCCAGGCCCGCCAGGCGACCGTCGTGCCACGCCGTAGCGACCCAGCTACTCTGCTGCACGGCCCGGTGCAGTTCCTCCGGCGTCGATGCGTGTGGCCAGTCGACGCTTCCGTAGAGATCTGCCAGCACGTCGACGTCGGGCACATCCCCGATGCGATACTCGATCCGATCGCTCATTTGAGCGCCTCCGCGCCGGTGACGATTTCGAGCATCTCCGTGGTGATCGCCGCCTGCCGCGCCTTGTTGTACTTGAGCGTCAGCGTGTCGATCATCTCCCCCGCGTTCTTGGTAGCGTTGGACATGGCGAACATGCGCGCCCCGTGTTCGGAGGCAAGCGCTTCGGCCAGCGCCGTCTGTACCCTCGTGAGTGCGTACGAGGGCAGCAGACGTGAAAAGATGTCTGCCGCCGTCGGCTCGAATATGTACTCGTCCACCTGCCGGGTGCCTTCGGGTGGTTCGATGGGCAGAAACTGTTCCAACGTGATCCGGTACGACACGGTGGAAATGAACTGTGTAAACAACACGTGTACACGATCCACCTCTTCGCGTTGGAACAGCTCGAGCAGATCCCGGGTGATTACACGTACGCGCTCGAAATCCAGATTGCCCTGCCAGTCGAGATAACATTCGCCGATCGGATAGGGCCGGGACTTGAACCAGTCGTACCCCTTTTTCCCCACGGGTATCAGCAACCAGGATTGGGGATCCCCCTCGCGCATGAGCGTAGACGCCCGGCGGATCAGATTGGCGTTGTACGAACCGCACAGTCCACGGTCGGACGTGAACAGGACGAGCGCCTGCCGGCGCACGTCGCGCACCTCGAACAACGGGTGTTTCAGACCGGCCGCCGCCCCGGCAAGGGACTGGAGCATCTCCTGCATCTTCTGCGCATAGGGTCTCGCCGACTCCACGCGCTGCTGGGCCCGGCGCAGCTTTGCCGCCGCCACCATCTGCATCGCCTTGGTGATCTGTTTCGTGCTTTCGACGGAGCGGATGCGCCGCTGGATGTCACGCAACGAAGGCATGGTACGCTACTCCCGGGCCTGACCCTTGGAACCCAGCCGCTCCTTGTATTGCGTAGTCGCTTTCTTGAGCTTCTCGACCGTTTCGTCGCTCAGCAGTTTGCTCTGGGCGATTTCGTGCGGCAACTCGGGGAAATGCTCATCTATGAACGGGTAGAATCCCTCTTCGAACGCGGCCAGGTCCTCCACGGCGATGTCATCCAGATAGCCGTTCGTCGCCGCCCAGATGATCATCACCTGACGTTCCATGGTCATCGGCACGTACTGCCCCTGCTTCAGTATCTCGATCGTGCGTTCGCCGCGCGTGAGCTGGGCCCGGGTCGCCTCATCCAGATCCGAGCCGAACTGTGCGAATGCGGCCATCTCACGATACTGGGCCAGGTCGAGCCGAAGGCGCCCGGCCACCTTTTTCATGGCCTTGGTCTGCGCGTTGCCGCCCACACGCGACACGGAGATACCGACGTTGACGGCAGGTCGAACACCGGAGTAGAAGAGGTCCGATTCCAGAAATATCTGCCCGTCCGTGATCGAGATGACATTGGTCGGGATGTAGGCCGACACGTCGCCGGCCTGAGTTTCGATGATCGGCAGCGCCGTGAGCGACCCCCCGCCCAGTTCGTCGGAGAGCTTGGCGGCCCGCTCCAGCAGGCGCGAATGCAGATAGAACACGTCGCCCGGATAGGCCTCGCGACCCGGCGGACGCCTCAGGAGGAGTGAGAGTTGCCTGTAGGATTGGGCCTGTTTGGACAGATCGTCGTACACCACCAGGGCGTGACGCTTGGTATGCAGGAACTCCTCGCCCAGGGCACAGCCCGCGTAGGGAGCAATGTACTGCAGCGGGGCCGGATCATTGGCACTCGCCGTCACGACCGTCGTGTAGTCCATCGCACCGTTTCGATGAAGCGACTCGACCACCTGGGCTACGGTCGATTGTTTCTGTCCGATGGCCACGTAAATGCAGAAGACGTCCGAGTCCTTCTGGTTGATAATGGTATCGATCGCCAGCGCCGTCTTGCCGGTCTGACGGTCGCCGATGATCAGCTCCCGCTGCCCGCGTCCGATGGGAATCATCGAGTCGATGGCCTTCAGACCGGTCTGCAGCGGCTCTTTCACAGGCTGGCGCTGCACCACGTTGGGCGCGATGCCTTCCAGTGGACGATACTTGTCCGTCACGATCGGGCCCTTGCCATCCAGTGGCTGTCCCAGAGGATTGACTACGCGACCGACCATGGCGTCACCCACCGGTATGGATGCGATGCGTCCGGTGCGTTTGACCTGGTCCCCTTCTTTGATCCCCCGGTCGCTGCCGAATATGGCCACACCGACATTGTCCTCCTCGAGATTGAGGATCATGCCTATGATGTCGCCGGGAAAAGAGACCAGCTCCGACATCTGGGCGTCGTCCAGACCCCACACACGAGCGATGCCATCGCCCACCTGCAGTACGGTGCCCACCGACTCCATGGCCAGTTGGGTGTCGAACTTCTCAATTTCCTGTTGTATTACCGAACTGACCTCTTCGGGTCTCAGTGCCATGATCGACTCCTGCCCTAAAGCGAACGTGCCATCAGCTGGTCTCGCAGCTGCCGTAGAAAGTGTTGTATACTGTAATCGAGCACCTTGTTGCCGATGCGTACGACGATACCGCCGATCAGATCGGGATCCTCCACGACGGTCAATTCCACCTGCTTGTTCAAACGTCCCGCCACCTCTGCGGCGATCCGGTCGCGCTCTTCGCCGGACAGCGGAAAGGCGGTCCACACCTGCGTGGCGACAATCCCACGGTGCTCCTTGACCAGCCCGATGAAGATGTCCAGAACGGCATCGAGATGGTCAATCCGGTGCTTGTTGACGAGCAGTAACAGGAAAGAGAGGAAGGTCGATGACACGCGCTCGCCAAACGTGTCGCGCACCACCCGCTCCTTGTCGGCATCGAGAATCTGGGGTGCCGTCAAGAACGCCAGCAGCCTTCGCTCCTGGCGGAGGTACGCCAGCAGGCTCTCCGCTTCATCATAGAGTGCGTCGAGCACGTCATGCCGGACCCCGGCGCCAAACAGCGCGCGCGCATACTTGCGCGCGACCAGAGCCTTGGTCACGCCAGCGACTCCACTTCAGTCAGGAAGCGGTCGATCATCTTACGGTGCGCCTGGGCGTCCAGCTTTTCGCGCAACAGCATTTCGGTGGCTCCCACCGTCATGTTGACCATGTCTTCCTTGAGCTGTGCGCGAGCCCGCTCCACGTCGCGGGCCAATTCGTCCTTGGCGCGCGCCGTGATGCGACGGGCCTCCCCCTGGGCATCGGCCTTGATCTGAGCAGCGACCTGCTGTCCTTCGACCACGGCCGCGTTGAGCCGCGTCCGTGCTTCATCCTCGATCTTGCGCAGCCGGTCTTCGTATTCCCTCAGAAGCGCCTCGGTCTCCTCTTTCTTCGCTTCGATCGAGGCGAATTCGTCGGCGATCTTCTGTCGACGTTCATCGAGGAGATTCAGCATCGGCTTCCACGCGTATCGCTTGAGGATCCACAGCGTGATCAGAAACCCGACCATGTGGGTCAGGATCTGCTGTATCTCTATGTTCATGTCTACCTCGTGTCCGGCCGGCGCATCGCGAACGTGTAGACGCGACGGCCGGTACGACTAGATTTTGCCCTGCAGAACGAACACGGTCACCAGTGCGTAGATCGTCAGTGCCTCGATCAGTGCGGCACCGATAATCATGCCGACCTGGATCTTGCCGGCCGCTTCCGGTTGACGCCCCATGGCTTCCATCGCCGCGGAGACCGCCTTGCCGAGCCCGAAGGCCGATCCAAAGGCCGCGATGCCCAGACCCAACGGCAGCGCAAATCCCAGTGCGGTGCTAGCATCCATCTTCTGTATCCTCCATTGCCATTCCTGTGAACGGTTCTTGACAGTCGGTTTAGTGCTCCTCCTCATGGTGCGGCAACATCATCAGGAGGTAAATACTCGACAACAGGCTGAATACGAGCGCCTGGATCAGCGACACCAGGAGCGCCATGAAAAAGAACGGCAGGTGCAGGGGCAGCCCCACCGGCGACCCGGTCCAGCTAAGGGCCGCCACACCCAGGCCCACGAACACGGCCAGCAGCACGTCTTCGCCGGTGATGTTGCCGAACAGTCGCAACGACAGCGACATCGGTTTGGCCAGTTCGCCAATGATGTGAATCGGCAGGTTCAGCGGCACCAGGACCCAGCCGATGACGTCGCGCGGTTGACCGGCCAGGTGGTCGAAGTAACCCGCGAGGCCGAGGCGGCGCACGCCGGTATACTGCACATAAAAGAACACGCAGATCGCCAGCGCGATGGTCGTGTTGATGCCATAGGGACCGCCGGTCGGCGACATCATGCCCGGGAAGAGCGCGAAGATATTCATCGCGAGGATGTATACGAACAGGGTACCCAGGAAAGGCACGAACGGGCGCGCGTCCTTGCCCAGGATGCCGTAGAAGAAATTGTCCAGGCCCTCCACTACCGCTTCGGCGGCATTCTGGAACCGTCCCGGGATCATTTCACGGTGGCGGTAGACGCGCAAGGCGAGCAGCGACAGCAGGATTCCGATCACCATCGCATAGATCACGTTCATCCAGTGTGCGGGAACAGAATCGTGACCGAAGATCAGCGTGATGACGTTGGGGAGCTCCGGCGGTCCGGTATGGCCATTGCCGTGCCCATCCTCGCCGTGATCCTCCGCGCCCTGGTCATCCGTGGCGTGACCGGCCCGGGCCTGCCCCACGTCTGAATGCCCGTCGCCGGCCGGCGGCGTCTCGGCATACAGGCACAATGGAACCAGCAGAAGACAGAGGAGCAGAGTAATTACGCGCATGGTGTCAGCGTTTGAGAAATGCCCTCATGGTTTTGCGTCCGGGGTCCGGCCCCTGAAGACCGAGCAGCATGCGTCCAGCCGCCTTCAGCACGATGACGGCGAACGGGATCAGGAATCCCAAAAGCGGAGCGAGAGGATCGTACCACGGTCGACTGATGATCAGATAACCGAGAACATAGAGAAGGGGAAACTTGACGATGGCAATCAGGATCACTCCGGTCGACAGGGTGCGGTTCGGCGTAAAGAGTTGTTCGATAATAAACTTGATCAGGTAGAGGTTGGCTGTGCCCCAGAGCGCACCCAGCAGCACACCAAGTCCCCAGGACGCGTCCACATATACGCTGGTGAAGAGAAAGGCAAACGCAGCGAGTGCCACCGACATGCGCAGGCTGCGCGTGATGAAGGCCGAATCCAACCTAAACCTACTTCTTATTACCTGCCTCCGTATCGGAGGCCAGCTTGATCAGTTTCCAGGTCTCTCGCCCTGAAGCCACGAAGCCCAGAGCGACGAACAACACCAGCATGTAGGGTTCAGTGCCCAGACGCCCGTCCAGGTATCGCCCTACCCAGAGCCCGATCAGCGGTCCGATCACCAGGAGCGCCGGAATGGCCGTCAGCAGAGAAATCTGCCTGAGGCCGGTCATGCGATCCTTTTCTTTGGTCATCGCCGCAGCGGCTCGTGATTCGTTTCACAATCGCCCTACCCGCTACAACCCGATTCCGCAGCGATTGTTCATCGAAAGCGCGGAATATATCCCCCTACTCGGGCCGGTCAAGGTCGTTTTTGACCCTGCGCAATTCAACACCTGACAGCTTCGTACCTTCAGTCATCCGACCACCATCATGAGGTCTGCTGCATGCAGGCTCGTGGCCCTTTCCGCCCCTCTGACCACCGTCCCGAGCGCTCACCACAGGGAACGTGAGCCTGCGTCCCAATCGGTTCATGTGTGGGATCGACCCCACAGATCGGCTGGATGAAAGTGGAGGCCTCCGATATCGATCCGTGTACTGCTATGCCGTACAACATGTTA
>JAUVRN010000390.1 GCA_030597645.1 Candidatus Zixiibacteriota bacterium | reverse complement strand
GGGATTGGCCCCGCATGAATCGTACGTGGCAGACGTGCCGGCACCGAGCCATGCTGGCCCCGATGATCGAGGCGCGATCAGCGCTCGGAGACACGTTGCTGTGCACCAGGTCGGCGCCGACATCCCGGGCGATTCTCGCAATCTCCAGCGCACGCGGCATGTCCCTCCTAAGAAGCCGGATCAAGGGTGCAAATCTACGGTACGCGCGCCTAGTCCTGTGAATCGAATTGCGACTCTTCGGGTTTGGCCCAATCCGAGGCCGTGCGTCGATTCTCGGGTCCAGGTACAGTACCTGGGCACCCATGGCAGCGAACTCGGGGGCGTAGGAACTGGGTTGGCAGAAGAGCACGAACGGTCTGTATCGGTCGGGGTCAAGATGTTTGACGAGCAGCATCAGACTGATGACCGAGCCGCCACCTCCCGTTTGCTGCACATATAGGATCTTTCGGGGCGCAGCACCGATTTGAGCCACCTAGCTCTCCTCAGGCGACTGCCCTTGTGGGGCTCCGCGCATGAGGAATCGGAACACCTTGATCGCCCGGGCTGCATTGAGGTAAACCAGTGCTGAAGCAAGATTCCCTTGCTCACGTTCCCTGCGTGCCCGTCGACCGCAGAGGCCCCGCGCCGGACCGAGTGTAGACAATAGACACGGGAAGAAACGGAAGTCCCGGCGAAAAGCGAACCGCATGTACATGCGAATCACCTCGGCCGCGAATCGCTCGTGAAGGGCCACGCTCTTCGAATCTCCGTGCAACCTGAAACGCGCCAGCGGGCGATCGGTCAGCGCGACCACGGCACCCTGGGCTAGCGCCCGGTTGCACCACTGGCGATCCATGACATAGTGGTATCCCTCGTCGAGCTCTCCTGTCTGCTCCCAGAGCCGAGCCGTCCAGAACATGGAGGGCTGGTAGAAGTGGAATTCGTGTCGAGGACCATTCCTGAGGATTCGGTACTCATGAATCGGGCGTCCCGTGAATGGAGTGGAGCGCTTCACCTCGACCAGATTGTCTCCCTCTTGACGCACTTTGACCATGCCACCCAGGAACAGGTCGGCGTCCGAAAGGCCGCCCGCAGCGGCGTGCAGTGCCCCGGGATAGAAAATGTCGTCGCTGTTCAGCCATCCGAGAATCTCGCCGGTAGCCCGTCCAAACCCCTTGTTGATGGCGTGACTTTGACCTCGGTCCTCCTCACTGCACCAGTACGCCAGCCACGGCGAGTACTTCTGGATGATCTCCACGCTTCCGTCTGTACTACCGCCATCAACGATGATGTACTCCAGACCTGGATATCCCTGCAGAAGAACAGAGCGAACGGTCTCCTCCAGGAACTCGGCCTGATTGTATGACGGCGTGACGACTGTGACGCGCGGAGATGAGACTTCCCTCTGAACGTCGCCGGCCGGGGGGACAACTTCCTCAGTCCAGGGCCACCCCACCCGACCTGGCGGCGCGGGAGGCAAGTCTTCCAGACGTATCGACCGCCGCGCAGTGCTGGCGTGCGTCAAGAGTCTGTCTGCTCCCGGTAGAGGGTTTCGTAACGACTCACAAAGGCCTCCATTCCGTATTCCGTGACCGCGATGCGTCTGCACTGCTCGGACAACCTCTGCCGCCCCTCGACGTCTGCAAGCAGGCCCGAGATAGCCGCTGCTAGCGCCGCTGCATCGCCAACTGGTGAGAGCGCACCTGTAATGCCGGGCCGTACCATATCGGGTATTCCCCCCACATCGAGGCCTGCGATTGGCGTACCGCAGGCCAGGGCCTCCAGCACTGTCGATGGCAGATTGTCCTGCAGTGAAGGGATCACGAACAGATCCGCAGCACTGTAGGCCAGCGAAAGAAGCCTGGCCTGGGAGATCGTTCCCAGATGGATCTGGCGCACCGGAATCTGATCGGACGCTTCGCCTGCCCCGACTGACAAGACGACGAGATTCGGGTCGGACGACAGCGCGCGCAGGGCTTCCGTGAGGACGGCGAATCCTTTCCGGCGAGCCGCGAGGGAGTAGGCCACAAAGAGAATGGCCTTGCTCTCCCGGGGAACACCCAGCACTTCCCGAGCTGCCATTCGGTCACGCGGAGCAAACTCCTCCGTATTCACGCCATTCGGAATCACGGATACCGGAAAGCGGTCACCGAGCAATGAAGCGTTTCTCACCTCGTCCGCCAGCCATCGGCTTGGCGTCACGAAATGCATCCTCTCCGGGTCGATGCCTGAGAACAGCTCCCGCTTGCGAAGCCAGATGTCGCGCGACAGGTCGTGCTCGTGACGCGACCCGAGCTGCGGGCAGGCGCCACACCGCTGGCGGAAGCGCTCGCACCCGGCATCGTAGTGACAGCCACCGGTGAAGGTGTTCATGTCGTGAAGGGTCCAGATCACCGGCACGTCCGGTGGTATGGCATCGAAGAACCGCCGGTAGTCCAGCAGTCCCGAGATCCAGTGCAGGTTGACCACGTCGAAGCTGCCCAGCCGCGCGCCGTGTTCCCATTCACGCCACGTACGATCGTCATCGAATCGCTCGGGCCAGGCAGGTCTCGTGTCCGCGTATTTCGCGTACTCGCGCCTGATCCGCCGTCGGCGGAGCCGTCGTGACACCCTGGAGCGAAGATCGCGTTGACTGTTCGCTAGCCATACAGTGTCGTCACCTGAATCACGCCGTGCGACGAGCATCCGGCTGTCGTGATCCTTTGCGAGCAACCCCCGGTGCAGACGATAGGCTGCCAGAGCGGCTCCGCCGGCAATGTCGAACGTGCTGACCTGCAGGATCCGGAGGCTCATGCACTCGCCCAGGCGACGCCCGCAGTGCGCGCTCTGTCCGAGTAAGCCCGGATGTGCGCGGCGCACACGTCGTACATGTCCATGGATTCCGATGCCCCCAGCCTCTCCCCGTACGTCTTGAACCAGTTCACGGTCGCGTGGACGGCTTCCTGCCAGTCGTATACGGGTTGCCAGTCGAGTCGCCGCGCCGCTTTGTCCCAGTTGAGATTGAGGAGCGTCGTCTCCTTCTCGACCTGACCGCCTCCTGCCGCGTAGGATCCGTCGCCCCACAGCCGGATGATCTCCCGGACCAGCTGCTCGGTGGTGACCATCTCGAG
>JAUVRN010000170.1 GCA_030597645.1 Candidatus Zixiibacteriota bacterium | reverse complement strand
TGATCCCTGGCCATCTGCGTGGTGATCGGCGTAAACGATTTCAGAAACGTGGTGCAGCACTGCTTGAGCCCGCAGATGCCGTAGCCCCCGATGCGCTTGGCTTCGTCGCGGGCACCGATCTGTCGCAGCTCGATGCGCGTGCGGTACGTTCCAGCCAGGTCCTTGACCAGCGCCCGGAAGTCGACGCGGCGATCGGCCGTGAAGCAAAAGGTGATCTTGGATACGTCCCACTGGAATTCCACGTCCACCAGTTTCATTTCGAGTCCGAAGCCCTCGATCCGACCGCGCGTCGATTTGAACGCCTCCTGCTCCATGTCACGATTGGATTTGTACCGGTCGCTGTCGGATTCGGTGGCCTTCCGAATAATGCGACGTACCTCTCCGTCCCGGCCCAGCCAGAGTTGATCCGGGCGCAGATTGCGGTCGAGCCTGCGAAGGCGGCCCATGTCGTTGCCGCGTTCACAGGCGACAATCACAAAGTCGCGATCGGCCAGTCCCAGCCCCTCGAGCGGCACGAAGTGTTCCAGCCGGTTGCCTTTGAACTCCACCACCCAGGCGTCGATGCGGTCGTTGTTGTCCGTGGATGCCATATATGCCTCGAAGAATGGAAGATACCCCTGCCGGGCGCTACGTCAAAGGCGGCGCGGGGCCGGCCAGAACGCCGGTGTCAGTGCCTTGCCCTGTCCAAGGCGGCCCAGGCGCTCGGCGAGCGCCAGAAGTGCCGTCCCAATATGAACGTTGGTGGCCAGCGCGGCCTGCGTTTCGCGAATCAAGTCGAGGGCCTGCCAGGCACGATCGGGGTGTGCAAGTCCCGTGAGGCGTGTGCGGTCCGGCACGGGACCAATGGCGAGCAGCGCAGGGCTGTACTGCTCACACGTGATGTCCCGAACCAGCGTGGCCCAGACATCGAGGATGTCCTGCGCCCGCTGTCTCTGTGCTTTCCAGTGCATGAGCTGGAGTTCGGTCAGCGCGGCCGGCTTCTCGTCCAGGAGTGAAGCAAGCAGCCCGAGGGAATCCGCCTGAACATCGCCCTCGACCACCTCCGCCAGCTCTGCAAGCGCCTGGCCGACGGCGCCGCGTGCCCGACGTGCTGCGACCGCCGCCGCTGCCCGTGGATGTCCCGATTGCGCGAGGTATGTCGCCATGCCCTTCGGGCCCATGCGGGGCACGGGAATCTGTCGCGCGCGCGAACGAATCGTATCGGGGATGCCCTCGGGCCGGTGGGATACCAGAATCAGCGTGGTATCGACCGGCGGCTCTTCAGTCAGCTTGAGGAGCTTGTCGGTAAGCGACCGAACGATCAACTCCGGTTCGTACACGACGGCTACTTTGCGCGCACCCTCACGGGGCATCAGGTTGGCCCATGCGATCAGTTCACCGACGCGCTCGGCGGGGATGAAGCGGTTTCTCGATTCCGCGTACGGCAGGAGCGGCGCTCCACGCTTGAACTCCAGAAAAGAGCTGACGAACTCCGATTGGAATCTGTCACGCGCTTTCCCGGAACCACCACCCGTGGGGAGCGCGAACAGCAAAAACATGTCGGTGTGATTAGATCCTGCAAACTTGCGGCACGCCGCGCACTCTGCACAGGGCCACGGATCGGGCCGTTCGCACAGCAGGGCCCCGGCCAGTTCCATGGCCAGCGCCCATTTGCCCGTGGCCTCCGGCCCGTGGAGCAACCAGGTGGGCGGCAGGCGACCCGACACCAGGGCGCGCTCGATGCGGGCGACAGGGCCCGCCAGCGATGGTATGTTCCGCACTTCGTGCACCTTCTATATGTAGAGCCGAGAACCCGCAGAGTCAATCAGCCTCACGGCACGGCGTAACATTCTGCACAACACCGGATTATACCGCCGTGTTACCGGCGGCTAGGACGGCCCGAACCAGATGGCGCAGATGCCCACGAGCATATCCCACTTGAGGATGCGCGAGATCTGCCCCAGCCTGTCGCGGTCGGGTGCCCACCAGAGGTACCCGATCGAACCGATCAGGACCGGCAGGACCCCGGCACAAACGAGGGTCAGGTAGGTAAGATTGAACCAGCCCTGGAACCAGGGTACCGTGATCAGTGCCACGAGAAGCGCGAGCAACAGTGCGGCGGCGCGTGACGCCCGCGCTGGACCGAGCAGTACCGCCAGCGTCTGCAGTCCGGAGGCTCCATCTTCTTCCACATCTTCCGCCGCTTTGACCCATTCGCGGGCGAGGTGCCACAGGAATGCAAACCCGAATGCCACCCATCCCTGCGGCATAATGCCCTGCCAGGTCGACCCCTGCGCCAGGGCGCCGAAGACGAAGGAGAGGCCGGCGAGGCCGGCGACGACCACGTGCCCCAGTCCAAGCCACCCCTTGAGCCGGTATGAATAGAGCCAGAGCAGTAAGAGCGTGATCAGGACAAGTACGCGTGCGTCCGAGGGCAGTGACAGGCTGAGCGACACCGCGGCAACTGCCATGACCCCTGCCCAGATCCAGGCAGTGCGAACAGACACACGACCCGACGGAATCGGGCGCTCCGACTTGGACTGCGCGTCGATGTGGCGGTCGTAGATGTCGTTGACCGTGTTGCCCCAGGCCGCAACGAACAGTGCGACCAAGGCACCGATAGCCGCCGGACCGGCCTCGAACACCGGCGATCCGACCTCGCCACCGATCCACGCCGCCAGCGCCGCAACCAGCGCGTTGCCGATCCGCGAAAGCTCGAGCAGAGAAGTCACCACACCTCTAATCACGGGAAACTACAGGGACACGAATAGTGCCCTGTTCGATGACTCTCAGTCAGGAATTCAATGGTGGGGTGTTCCCGGTCACGGCTTCTCATACCATGTACCCTTGCCGCGGCCTTGCTGAACCAGTCGACCGGCGCCTACCAGGTTTTTGAGATGGGCCTTCACCGTGTTGCGATTGGACCCGGTCAACGCGGTGGCCTCGCGGACGGTCGTTCTGCCGTGCTCCAATACAATCTCCATGATCTTCGCAGATAGCGGTGCCACCGGCGCCATGACGCGTTCTCGTTCCACCTTCCGTTCGAGCACCTCGCTTTGCCGCCGCAGGCAACTCAAGAAGAACGAGACCCAGCCAGATAACTGTGCTTCTCCTACGTCAAGGGTTGCCTGCCCGCGCCGCAGGGTGCGGTAGTATTCATCCTTGTTGTCCTCAACGATGTGCTCGAGAGAGGCATAAGGGACGTAGAGGTATCCGCTGCGCAACAGCAACAGTGTGGTCAGTGCTCGTGACAACCGGCCGTTGCCATCCTGAAACGGGTGGACGGCAAGGAAGCGGAGTACGAAGACGGCGATGACGAGCAGCGGGTGATGTTCCTGGCTATCCAGTGTTGTCCGCGTCCAGTCTACGAGTTGACTCATCAAACGAGGTGTATCAAAGGGGGGCGCCGTTTGAAAAATGATCCCGAGACTACGCCCATCATCGGCGAAGGCCTCGAGATGATTGGGAAGTGTCTTGTACTTGCCGCGGTGCTGTTGGTCCTTGTGGGAGTACTTGAGCATGGTCGCGTGCAGCTGGCGAATGTGATTCTCGTTGAGCGAAATCTCGGACCACGAGTCGGAGATAAGCTGCATCACCTCAGCGCAACCGGCGACTTCTGCTTCGTCTCGCGATCGAAACGAACTGGGGTCCAACCCGGCCAACAGGTTCTCGACTTCATCATCGGTCAGATGGGCACCTTCGATCCGCGTTGATGAGCCAACTGATTCGATGGTGGCGATTCGCCTCAGGGCACGGAGTCGCTCGGGAGCGAGGTCGCCAAGAGCCTTCCAGCGCCCCTTGAATTCGTCCAGCTGCCCGATCAGTCGAATCAGGCCAGGCTGAATGACGATTTCGGCCAGTGGACTAAAGGTCTTATCCATAAAACTACCTATAACTATCCATATCGGCATCCAATTGCACGGATTATGGATATATACGGGCATTTTTGCAGGTATCTTGTTGTCGAAGTACTGTAATCATACAAGTTATTGTTCTGTATGGAGTTAGACCATAAGCACGTAGCTCTCGCCGGACGCGGAGCAGGATACGGCCTTGGCGGAGAGACTGGGATTCTAACCCTTAAGCTCGACCTCTCCCGACCGGCAGCTACAGCGCCGTATTCAGCCCGATGTGGATCTTGGCGTTGTTCATTCCGCCCGCGGAGGGGACACCCAGGAGAAGCTCTACGTGCCGTGCAAAGCGAAAGCCCGCCCCGACAGAGCCGAGTACGTAGTCGACCCGATTTGACGGATTGAGCCATGCGGCTTCAACGAATACGAAGAGGCTCTGCATGCGAGAACCGATGTGCCCTTCCCAACCCGCACGCAGATAGTCGCGCACCAGAAACTCCTCCTCCCGGTAACCGCGGAGGGAGTGAAGGCCTCCGATGCGAAATAGCAGGTCGGCGGGCACCAGGCCGGAGCCTACCAGTGTGCCGGCTCCCGTAGCCAGCAGACGCAGGTGCAACTGCCTCGACAACCCGAGCCAGCGATGGGCCCCAAAGAGAACCTGCGTGTGGTCGACGACGTCCTGCGGCGGAGCGACACCTGCGCGGGCGTACAGGCGCTGCCGGTTCCAGCGTACACCGAACGTGTAGCCGCCCGTGGACGCGCTGTCGCGCACCCCAAGCGCCACGGCCAGACGACTACCGGGCCAGGTGGTGGGCGAGGGATTCTCCTCGGGTGAAATGCGCGCAGCGGAAAACTGCACTTCCCAACCCGGGGTGTGGTCGGCGGTGCGCAGGCTGAGCACGCCTTCGGTCTCGATGAAGTCGGTCCCAAAGTCGTCCTGGCGCAGACTCAAGCCGAGCCACAGTGGCGTATTCCATGGCCGCGGCTCCCACCAGGAGAACTGGGTGCGCCGCGAGAGCGGGTCGCGTCGTGCCGTCTGCAGAGCCACCGAGCGTCCGCCGCCAAAGGGCGACTGGAGTTGCAGGTTGAGCGCGCCGCCCCAGTAACCGGGCCGGTTGCCGGCGGCAGGAACGTAGCCGAAGACGCCGCCGATCCGCACACCGGCTACTTCGCGAACCGGGAGAAGGAGATCGGCCGTATCGACGGTGCGAGCCACGAGCCGCGCGGTATCCAGTTCCGCAACGAACGGCAGCGAACGGATCTCCTGGGCTGAGCGGACGATGACCTGGTCGTCGAGCAGGGCACCGCGCGTCCATCCCGCCTCGCGCGCGAAGAAGCGGTCCGGTGTGCGATCCGCCCCGGTACGCAGGTCGCCGGCATACACGAGCGGCCCCGGATGGACGGCGACTCCGGGGTCGACGTGTGGAGGCGCGGTGACGTCCGGAGCCTGCAGTCGTGACTGCGCGTCGGGG
>JAUVRN010000239.1 GCA_030597645.1 Candidatus Zixiibacteriota bacterium | reverse complement strand
CTTTGATCAACGCGGGCTTCGGCGCCGGATTGATAATGGTCCTGGCCCTGGGCTGTGCCCGCCGCGACGACCCGACCAACCCCGTAGCCGAGGCCCGTGACGGCGGCATCTCCAACTTCACGCATGACTACGGCCCGGACGGGTATGGATATCTTCCGGCCAACGGTGACGGCCTGACGCTGACCGAAAGTCCCCTGAGGAAATCCAAACACTACCTGCCTCCGGGATACCGGCAGCCGGGAGAGGGGCGGCCGTTCCCTGTGCTGTACCTGCTGCTCGATTACGGGGGCAATGGTTCGACGGATGACGTCACGGACCAGTACTATCTCGAGATCGGCCTGCGGCTCATGGTGGACAGCCTGATCAACGGCGGCGTGATCAAGCCGATGATCATCGGCACGGTCGATCTCTACAACGCGTACGGCGGCTCATGGTTCGCATCCAACAACGTGCAGGGCCTGTACGAGGAATGTCTGACCGAATTCGTCAACTTCACGGACACAGCACTCAACTCTTCCACGCAGAACGGGCGGGAGAGCCGCGCCATCTCCGGTGTAGGCATGGGCGGCTACGGCGCCATCATCACGGCCATGCGACATCCCGAGTTGTACGCCTCGGCATCGTCGATCAACGGGCACCTGGCGTTTACACGCTCCAGCGACATATACGACTACCACGGTGTCGAAGACTGGGCCGTGCACGTGTTCGAAGAAAACTTCGTGACGCCGCTGCCGCCGGGCCAGACGCCGACACCGGAGGCCACCCGAGAATACTACGAGATGGATCCGGACATCAACCGACCGCGCCGCAAACCGTACACCAACCTGGTTTTCTCGATGGCCGCCGCCTTCTCGCCCTATGACACCGCGAATGTCGTGCAGGCAGACTCGGTGACCTGGATGAATGCAGCGGTGGTCGGTGGCGAAGAACGCAACTGGAAAGTCACGCTTCCTTTCGATTTCACCGGGTTGATCTGGCCACACGCCTGGGCCAAGTGGACGCCGTTCGATGCAGCCCAGATTCTCTGGGCCGACCCGGTGGCGCTGGCCGGCGTCGAGACACTCATTCTGGCGGGCACCACCGCCGAGTTCGACATTCTCCCCCAGAACCGGATTTTCCGCGACGTGGCGGAGGCCCGCGGTGCCAGTACCGTACACTACCGGGAGTTCGAGGGCTACGGTGATTATCCCACTGCACGGCGCAGATACCTGGATCGCACCCTTCGCGTGGTGCTCCAGTTTCACTCCGACCAGTTCGTAGATCCGTGGACGCCGGGTCCGTAGTTCTCCGGGCCAAGACACGACTCACGAAGGGCGCCCCAGGGCGCCCTTTCCTTTTGGTAAAGGGTTAACCTGAGCGCAAAAAAACCCGCCCCCTCGCGAGGGCGGGTTCGATGTTAATTGGAGTCTGACCCCAATTAGTACATGCCGCCCATGCCGCCCAGGTCGCCCATGCCGCCCGGCATGGCCGGAGCCGCGTCCTTCTTTTCGGGCTTGTCGGCGACGAGCGCCTCGGTGGTGAGAAGCAGCGCCGAGATCGAAGCCGCATTCTCCAGCGCCGTGCGAGTCACCTTGGTCGGATCGATGATGCCGGCCTTGATCATGTCCTCGTACTTGCCGTTCATGGCGTTGTAGCCCAGACCGTTCTTCTCGGTCTTCACGTGGTTGACCACCACGGAGCCCTCTTCACCGGCGTTCTCGGCGATGAGGCGCAGCGGAGCCTCGAGCGCCTTTACGACGATCTTGACACCGATGGCTTCGTCCGCATCGCCGTTGCCCTTGTAGTTGTCGAGCACGAGGCGCGCACGCAGCAGGGCCACGCCGCCGCCGGCGATGATACCCTCTTCGGCGGCCGCACGCGTGGCGTGCAGCGCGTCTTCGACGCGGGCCTTCTTCTCTTTCATTTCCACTTCGGTGGCCGCGCCGACGTTGATCACCGCCACACCCCCGGCCAATTTCGCCAGACGTTCCTGCAGCTTCTCGCGATCGTAGTCCGACGTGGTATCGTCGACCTGCTTGCGGAGAGTCTTGATGCGGCCCTGGATGTCTTCCTTCTTGCCCGCACCTTCCACGAGCGTGGTGTTGTCCTTGTCGATCGTCAGGCGCTTGACCGTGCCCAGATCGGACAGTACCGCGTTCTCCAGCTTGAAGCCGACCTCCTCGGAGATCACCTTGCCGCCGGTGAGGACCGCGATGTCCTCCAGCATGGCCTTGCGGCGATCACCAAAGCCCGGGGCTTTGACGGCCGCGCACTTCAGCGTACCACGCAGCTTGTTCACCACCAGCGTAGCGAGCGCTTCACCCTCGAGGTCCTCGGCGATCACGAGCAGGGCGCGACCGGACTGCGCCACCTTTTCCAGCAACGGCAGCAGATCCTTCATCGCCGATATCTTCTTGTCGTGAATCAGGACGTACACATCTTCCATCTGTGCTTCCATGGTATCGGGATTGGTGATGAAATACGGCGACAGGTAGCCGCGGTCGAACTGCATCCCCTCCACCACTTCGAGCATCGTGTCGGTCGACTTGGCCTCTTCGACGGTGATCACGCCGTCTTTGCCCACCTTCTCCATCGCATCGGCGATCAGGCTGCCGATCGTGGTGTCGTAGTTGGCGGAGACGGTCGCAACCTGCGCGTACTCTTCCTTGCCGGGAACGTCCTTCGACAAGTTTTTCAACTCGCCGACGACCTTTTTCACGGCGTACTCGATGCCGCGCTTCAGGGACATCGGGTTGGCGCCGGCCGTCACGTTCTTGAGGCCTTCACGAAAAATCGCCTGGGCCAGAACGGTCGCGGTCGTGGTGCCGTCGCCGGCTACGTCCGACGTCTTGGACGCCACTTCCTTGAGCATCTGTGCGCCCATGTTTTCGAAGTTGTCTTCCAGTTCGATCTCCTTGGCCACCGTGACGCCGTCCTTGGTGACCGTCGGCGAACCGAACTTCTTGTCGAGGACTACGTTGCGGCCCTTGGGACCCAGCGTAATCTTGACGGCATCGGCCAACTTGTCCACACCGGCGAGCAACTTGGCGCGGGCATTGCCCGAAAATTCCAGCATTTTTGCCATTCTTCAATACTCCTGGATGATTCAATTGTCGTGTGGATGTTGGAGACTAGCCGACCACCGCGAGAATATCCGTCTCACGCATGATCAGAAGCTCATCGCCATTGCGCGTGACCTCGGTGCCCGAATACTTACCGTAGAGCACTTTGTCACCCTTCTTGACTTCGAGGTCGATGCGCTTGCCGTCGTCCGTGACGCGGCCGGTTCCGATTTCCATGATCTCGCCCTGCTGGGGCTTTTCCTTTGCGGTATCCGGAATGATGATCCCGCCCTTCTTCATAAGTTCCTCTGCCTCGAGGGGTTTGACCACCACTCGATCTGCGAGGGGTCGAACTTGCATTGCTACTTCCTCCTCAGTAATTGTATTGGATTGGAATCCAGCTGTTTATCTTCTGAACACCTGTTAGCACTCACCGGCGGTGAGTGCTAACAGGCCAATTATACGAGCAACACAGAGTTTGGCGCAATGTTTCTTTCAGGCTTCTGATCGAGCAGCTAACTATTTACAATACAATGGGTTAAGCTTGTCACACCGGTTTCCCACAGCGTTCCCAGAAGAGGCGGAGCCCCTTGAGTGTCAGGTGGATGTCCACGTGATCGATGGCGTCGATGCCCCGGTGCCAGAGATCGGCCAGTCCGCCTGTGGCCACGACCTTCGGTCGGCTTCCGAGCTCCCCGGTGATGCCCCGGAGGATTCGCTCCACCTGCCCGACGGTGCCGTAATAGATGCCCGACCGCATGGCTGCGGCCGTATCCGCACCGATCAGACTCCGGGGCTCCTCGATGCGGACTCGAAAGAGCTGCGCCGCACGCTGTGCCAGCTCGGATGCGCTGGTGATTACACCGGGCGCGATCACTCCGCCGATGTACGCACCGCCGTCGTCCAGCACGTCGAACGTCGTGGCCGTCCCGAAGTCGACGACCACCGCCGGAGTGCCGTACAGAGTTCCGGCAGCCAGCGCATTGGCCAGTCGATCCGTCCCGACCTGACGCGGATCCGAGACCGAGATCGGGAAACCGAGATCAAAGTCAGCCGTCAGGGTCAGCAGCTCGCACTCCAGGTAGAGCCGGGACATGTTCTCGTACACTGCGGTCAGGGCCGGCACGACGGAACAGAGCACCACAGCCTGCACAGGCTCGGACGTGGGAATGTGATGATCGATCAACTGTTTGCAGAGCATACCGGCTTCGTCGGTGGTATACGCGCGGCTGCTCTGGATCCGGAACGAGCCCAGGAGCACATCGCCCGAGAAGCCTCCGATCACCGTGTTGGTATTGCCAATATCGATTGCAAGGAGCATGTCAGATGTACCTCAACGTG
>JAUVRN010000267.1 GCA_030597645.1 Candidatus Zixiibacteriota bacterium | reverse complement strand
TCCGTAACAACTACTTCCCAGACGATTACAACCAGGGCGGTATCGGCGTCGGAGCGGCGATTTCGTGCCACGTGGGTATCGACAGCGGTGCCGTGATCGATACGACCAGGCGTTCCAATCCCACCATCGACAGCTGCGTGTTCGAGGGCAATCGTGCCACGGTGGGTGCGGCGATCTACTGTTACGAATCATCACCCGTGATCACACGCACCCTGTTCCTGCGGAATGGATTTCCGGATACCACCGGTGTCGGCGCAGGCGTCTACGTATCCGACGGGCCGGGTCCCACGATCAGCCAGTGTACGTTCTACGGCAACCTGGCATCTACGGGTTCGGCCGTGGGCGTTCAGCTCAACGCCACCGTAACGCTCGATCGGTGCATCATAGCCGGCAATGTGGTGCGGCTGGCTACGGGCCGCGTGGTGTTCTGCGATCATGCCGGCACCGTGACCATGACGTGCTGCAATGTCTACGGTAACCTACACGGAGACTATCTGGGCTGCATTGCCGGGCTCGACGGCACGGACGGCAACTTCTCCGCCGATCCGATCTTCTGCGATCCCGCAGGAGACGACTTTGGCCTCCGCGGACACTCACCCTGTGTCCCAAACCACCCTCTCAACACGTGCAGCGACTACACAGGTGCATTCGAGATCGACTGCGAGGGCCCGGTGTGGATCGTCTCTCCAACAGGCGACGACGTCACGGGCGACGGCACGTTTGCTCACCCCTGGGCTACCATTCAGCACGGCATCGACCAGACGCCGGAAGGCGACACTCTGATGGCCACCCGGGGAGAGTTCACAGGTCCCGGTAACCGGTTGATGAGTGTCAGCGGTAGGAGCAGGGTCCTGACCTCCTACTACGGCGCCGACAGCGTCACGGTGAACCTGAACAACTACGCCTCCGCATTCACCTTCGACCACAAGGAGGACTCGAACACGGTGGTGAACGGCCTCACGTTCCGGGGCGCGTCGGATGACGCGATCCGCTGCGACAGCTCGTCGCCGTCCATCTCCGAATGCACGTTCACGTTCAACAACCTGGGCATCGATTGCTGGGCCGGATCCAATCCGCATATCACCGACTGCGACTTCATCTCCAACATCGATCTCCCCGGCGCTGCTACGGGCATCGCCTGCCACTTCTCCTCACCCCTGGTCGAGCGCTGCTATTTCGAGGGCAATCGATCGTTCTCCGGGGGCGCGGTGTACGTAGCGGGCAACACCTCGACTCCGACCTTCGAGTACTGCCAGTTTGTTCGCAATGGCCTCGATCTCTACCAGACCAGCCACGGCGCGGGTGTGGAGGCCTTCATGGCCGCGCATCCTGTGTTTCGCAACTGCACCTTCTTCGGCAATATGGCAGTGTGGGGGTCGGCGCTATACACGCAGGACGCGGACATCACGGTGGAGCGGAGTATCATCGCCTACAACTTCACCAGGCCCCAGAACTCGCCCGTGTACTGCCTGGGATTCTCCGATGACATCGACCTCTCCTGTACGAACGTCTTCGGAAACAACAGCCTCGATTATGGCGACTGTATCGGGGGTGAAGAGCACCAGGACGGCAACTTCTCGGCCAATCCGCTGTTTTGCGACACGGCGGCGGGCGACTTCCACCTGGCAGTCAACTCCCGCTGTGCTGCAGACCACAACAGTTGCGGCCTGTTGATCGGTGCGCTGGATACGGCCTGCGCCGACATGTTCAACACCCCAACGGGCAGTGACGTGCCGGTGAGCCCGGGCTCGGGCGTCGACATCACCTTTGAGGATGTATCCGGCGAAGGACAGACCGATGTCATCGAGCAGAGCGGCGGGCCGGTGCCCCCGGGTGCCCTGGCCACATTGCCCTCGGATCCCACGACCTACTACAATATCACGACCACGGCGCCGTACTCCGGCGACATCGAGATCTGCGTGCAGTACGACGAAGGCGACATCGAGGGTGCCGAATGGGGACTGAAGCTGCAACACTATGACGACACCGGCTGGGTGGACATCACCTCATCTCACGACCGCTTCAACAACGTCATCTGCGGTATTACCTCAGCGATGTCGCCATTTGCCATCACGCAGGATACCGCAGGCAATGCACCCCCCACGGCACTTCAGCGATTGCTGCCTGTCGATTCGGCTACGGTGACTCCGCCGGATGTCGGTTTTGTGTGGAGTCGCTGCATCGACCCGGACGGAGACAGCGTGACCAACGTGCTGCGGGTCACGGTGCTGACCCTGGACACCACATTCATCGTGTCCGACACGGTCTACCTGCTGCCGGTGGACAGCCTTGGGCTCCCCAACGGCAACTGGGAGGTGAACTGGTGGGTATCGGCCACAGACGGCGCCGATACGACAGCGGCGGAGAACGGACGCGGAGTGTTCACGCTGGACGTGGGTACGGTGATCGAGGAGCAACAGATGCTCCCCACCGAATACGTGCTGGAGCAGAACTACCCCAATCCGTTCAATGCGGCGACAGAGATTCGGTTTGCGCTGCCTCATGTATCACATGTGCGCCTCACGGTATTCAATGTTCTCGGTCGCAGAGTAGTGACGCTCGTCGACGGCGCCATGCCGGCCGGGTTTCATTTCGTAGCCTGGGATGGTCTCGGCGCAAGCGGCCGGCCGGCCGGATCGGGTGTCTACCTCTATCGAATCGTGGCGGATAACTATGTGCAAACCAAGAGAATGATCCTCTTGAAGTAGGGGGCGCGCCGGCTGTACACGCGCGCCGGATAATGGACGTTTAACGAAGCGTACGGGAGCCGGCACGGCGGGCTACTCGAGATCCTCGGCCGGACTCCATACCACGGGGGCGTTATGACACTGCGGTACACGATTACTCTTATGCTGGTGCTTCTTCCACTTGGTGCGGCGGCGACCGCCCATGCCCGCACCCTGCACGTGAATCCCGGCGACCAGATTCAAGAGGCCCTGGACAGCGCGGTGGTGGGCGACACCATCGTGGTCACCGACGGCACCTATTCGGGAACCGGGAACCGCGATCTCGATTTCGGCGGTAAGGACCTGGTGGTCATGTCGGAAAACGGCCCCCAAGCCACGGTCATCGACTGCGGCAGCGTGCCATTCAGCTCCTACCGCCGGGGGTTCATCTTTGATAAGGGTGAGTCGCCTGCGGCCCGGGTCGACGGATTCACCTTCATCAACGCGGCGGCGGATGACTTTGGTGGCGGTATCAAGACCGTCGAATCCTCGCCTACCATCGCCAATTGCATATTTGATTCCGGCTGGGCTAACTTGAGCGGCCCGGGCATCGCGTGTCTCGGGTCACCGGCCCCGCGTATCGAGAACTGCGTCTTCAACGGCGGCCAGACGGATTTCGAGGGCGGAGGCCTGGGATGCCTCGCCTCCTCTCCGGTGGTCGAGAACTGTACGTTCGTGGAGTGCGCATCGCCGAATGGAGGTGCGGTACTCGTCCTCGGCTATTACTTCGGGTACCCGTCGGGCACCGCCACGCCCCAGTGCAACAACTGCGTGTTCGACGGCAACTGGGCCATTAGTGGCGGTGCGGTCTATGCCTATGACGGCGCGGATCCGACGTTTACCAACTGTACCATCTATGGCAATGATGCGTCCCCGGGTTCCGCGATTAACGTGTGGAATGCCACCGCCGGTCTGGATCACTGCATCATCGCCAACGGTACGGGGTCCGGGGCCATCGACTGCGACCAGCCCACGGCGACACCCGCCTTGTCCTGCAGCGATATATACGGCCACTCCGGGGGCGACTGGGTCGGTTGCATATCCGGCCAGGCAGGCACCTCCGGGAACTTCTCGGCCAATCCGCTGTTTTGCGATGCACCCAATGGAGATTTCGGTCTGCTGGGTGGCTCGCCCTGCCAGCCGGACAGCAATTCGTGCTTAGCACTCATCGGCGCCAGGGGCGTCGGCTGCGGTGGCGGGCACACCGGGCCGTACTGGTACGTCTCCACGACCGGGTCTGATGTGGGCGGCACCGGGAGCTTTGCCAACCCGTGGGCTACGATTCAGCATGCCATCGACCAGGCGCCCAATGGGGACAGTGTACTGGTGCTCGACGGCACCTATTC
>JAUVRN010000166.1 GCA_030597645.1 Candidatus Zixiibacteriota bacterium | reverse complement strand
TTGGCCGCCGAATATCTGGCGCAGGAAAATGTACCAGACCACGCCGATGAGGATGATCATCAGGGGCCACAACCAGGGTCGTAGAGACCGCTGCTCCTCGTAGAATAGGTCTGTAGCCATGGGTCGGGACTATTCGCTCCCCGTGGTCGGGACTATTCGCTGGTCCTGGGCGCAACGTGGCCTCGACCATCCTGAATGGTTCCTTGCTCTTCGTGCGCTCAAGCTAGCGGGTCGATCCGGGCCCGGCAACGGCCAGTTGCTCTGGTGGCCGGGCACGGCCTACCTTGGTGGCCATGTCGCATCGGACCGCCGTCATCGTACCCTGCTACAACGCGGCGACCACCATCCCGGAGCTGGTACGGCGGGTGGCACTCATGGTGCCGCGGCCGGACATCTACTGCGTCAACGACGGTTCGCAGGATGATACCCGGCAGGTCATCGAGTCCGCCGGAGTTCGGCTGCTCAACCACGAGCAGAATCGGGGCAAGGGGGAGGCGCTGAAGACCGCTTTTGCGGCCGTGCTCGATGGTGGCTACAACGGTGCGGTGACTATCGATGCCGATCTGCAGCATCTGCCGGAACATCTGCCTGCGTTTCTGGAACGCGCCCCCGACTACGACGTGATCGTGGGGACGCGAGCGTATCACCTGCGAAACATGCCGTTGGACCGCTGGTTCGTCAATCACCTCACCAGCCTGATCGTCTCCGCCCTGGGCGGGACCCGCGTTCGTGACTGCCAGTCCGGTTATCGCTACCTGTCGGCGCACGCGATGCGGGATATCCCACTTGCCACGACCCGGTACGACATGGAGGCTGAGCAGCTCATACGTGCGGGGCGCATGCGCATGCGGATCACCGAAGTGTTCGTCGAGACCGTGTATACCGATTCGGAATCGTACATCCACCCGTGGCGTGACACCGTGCGGTTCATTCGGATGGCATTCCGCAATCTGTTCTGGCGGCCGCCGCGAGTCACCGCCTCTCGGTAGTGTCGGAGTGCGGCGATAACAAAAGAAAAGGCGGAACCGTCTGTGGTCCCGCCCAACACTCGTGACGGGTCCGCCTACGTCAGTAGCAGCATTTTGCGGGTTTCCGCTACACCGTCGACGCGGATTCGGTACAGGTAGGTTCCTGTGGAGACGCCCTGTCCCGCCGCGTTGGTGCCGTCCCAGCGAATGATATGCTTACCCGTCGCCTGCCGCGCATCGACCAGGGTGCGTACGTGCCCGCCCAGCAGGTTGAAGACGTCTACGCGGACATGTGCCGGTCGATCCAGCACGTACGCGAGGTTGGTCGATGGGTTGAACGGGTTGGGGTAGTTGCCCGCGACCTCAAAGTGCTCCGGCCGCTGAGTCCGTTCCTCGCCTACGTCTGTGGCTATGTCCAGATCCATGAGGAAGTCGGAGGCGGGGACATAGACATCACGATCTCCGACCGTGAACGGCCCCATGTGGTGTTCGTAGGAGAGCCAGCCGGCGGCGCCGAAGTGGTCGTTTTTGCCGTTGGCGCCGTAGCCTACCCGGAACGGTTTGGTGCCGTCGGCCGGGTAGCTCCACAGGTGTGCAGAGTCGGCGGTCACATCCTGGCTCCACATTTCCAGGCCGTCCGGATGGATCATGTAGTAGCGCCAGTCCGGATTGAAGTTCTCGATGTGGTCCAGGTCTTCCTGGGCCGTGACGCGCACGAACCAGACATCGAGCCAGTAATTGCTGCAGGTCACGTCTGCAGCCAGGGCGCCGATCCCGTTGATCTCGATCTGGCCGTGCAGGTGCGCGGTGCCGTCTTCGTACTCTTCGAACATGACGTCGTCGAAGGAAAACGTGTAGACGCACTTCTCCCTGCCGTTGTAGAAACCGTCCAGTCGCAGACCGTACGGCGGCGGAGACTCCGCACCCATGATCGAATGCGCGTGATAGGTGTTGATGGGGCCGGCCCATGCCACAGCCGCCGGGGCCACCAGCACGATGGTCAGGACCATTCGCAATATCGCGTTCACTTTCTATACCTCCAGTAGTAGATGACTCCAGCGCATTTTGGCTGCCTTGCCATTGAGCAAGGCCCGTGCCACCACTCCCGATGTGTTCAAAACATGATCCGACGGCTGTAGGCGGCTGTGGCCAAAGCGGATCGGCGGCCCCCGGCGGGACGTGTTGGAAGGGATTCGAATCGAGTGTGCAGGTGCACTGCACGGTTGCACCTCGGAGGGATGCCGCCGTGTGCAGTGCCGACAGGATGTGGAAGGTCTTTTGTGGGTTCTACAAGTCGAAGCGGGCAGACGTCATTACGCCCGCAATTCTCCCTGGAACACCGTCACCGCCCGGCCGCCGATCTGTACGCGATCACCGGCCAGCCGGAGCGCGAGTACGCCGCCCCGGGCGGATGCCTGGAACGCATTGAACTCCGTTTTGTCCAGCCGGGTCGACCAGTGACAGGCCAGGGTGCAGTGTGCGGACCCGGTGACCGGATCCTCGTCGATACCATATGCGGGCGCGAAGTAACGGGAGACGACGTCGTAGGGTGCGGTGGTCGCCCTTGCGGTCGTGATGACGCCCCGGGCTACCACGCCCTCGAAGAGATCAAATCGCGGCAACAGGGCGCGGATGTCTCGCTCGCTCTCAAACTCAACCAGGTAATCGAACCGCCCCCGGCCTACGTACTGCGGCTTGATGCCGAGGGCTTCCTCGAGGCCATCCGGAGGGTCTGCCGGCTCGACCTGATCGGCCGGAAAGTCGAGCCAGATTTTGCCGTGACGCTGGCCGGCCAGGAGCACACCGCTTTTGGAATGGAATCTCGCCCCGGTGTCCTGCGGAATCACGCCGGCCTCCCACAACACGTGTGCCGATGCCAGCGTGGCGTGGCCGCAGAGTTCTACTTCGCGGACCGGCGTATACCAGCGCAGATCAAAGCCATCTTGCCGGGGCACGACGAACGCGGTTTCGGACAGATTCATTTCCTGCGCGACGGACTGCATCCAGCTTTCGGATCGTGCTTCGGGCAACAGGCAGACGGCGGCCGGGTTGCCCTCGAACGGGCGTTCGGCGAACGCGTCGACCTGGTAGAGCGGAATGGCATTCATGTCAGGACTTCTCGGCGTCGGCGGGCACGATGGCGTCCGCCTCGATCTCGATCAGCATGTCCGGGTGGATCAAACGAGAGATCTCCACCATGGTGGTCGCGGGCGGATGGTGCGCAAAGCAGTCGCGGTGAGCGCGCCCGTATTCTTCCCAGCGGGCGATGTCCGTCACGAACATGCGCGTGCGCACCACGCATGTCAGGTCGGCGCCCAGCTCCCGCAGGCTGGTATCGATGATCTCCAGGCAGTGACGGGTCTGGGCGTACGCGTCGCCGGGACCCACGACCTCACCCCGCTCGCCCAGCGCGGTGGTTCCGGTGACAAAGATCATGTGGTCGGCCCTGAGTGCACGGCAGTACGCCACCATTTGCTCCCAGGGGGCTTTGGAGAAGGATCGCTGAAATCTCACGGTCTACCTCACTTTTCGCAGCGGCACCAAAAGATGTCCGCCCGATATGGAAAGTGGCACTCCGATTTACCACGGGTATCCGGGTGCGTCGCGATGAGCGTCCTCACTGCCGCGGTCACCTGCGCGTGGTCATGCTCGGGCAACGCAGCGATGAAGCTGATCGACGCCACGCGATCCACGACCGCCTGTACGTTGCAGACGACTTCGTGCGCAAGGTGCATCTCCTCGAGCGGCGAGAACCCGGAACGCCCCGCAAAGTGCTGTTTCCAATCGCCGGAGCGGTACCGTGGGGCGTCGCCCTCGTAGGGATCCATGATGTGCGTCAGCTCCTTGACCCACTGGGCATCCTCGTCACGGACGTTCCACACCAGGCCGAGGTAGCCGCCCGGCTTCAGCACCCGGTGAAACTCGGTCAGCGCGGCGGCGCCGTCAAACCAGTGAAAACACTGGGCGCAGATCACGGCGTCGGCGCGATTGTCGGCGATGGGCAAGACTTCGGCGAGGCCGCCGACGATACTCATGCGACCCGGGCGTTGCGCCAGACTGCGGCGCATGGCCGGTACCGGTTCGACCGGCAAGATGCGCGCCCGATCCAGTGCAGCCAGCCAGCGGGTGAATTTGCCCGTGCCGGCGCCCGGTTCCACGATCACCCCGGCTTTCTCCAGGTGCAGGAGGCGGGCCATGTGATCCCAGACGGCGGGTGGATAGTCCGGGCGGCCCCGTTCATACGCCTCGGGGGACTTCGCGAAGCCCGCTGCGGCGAGCGGCTTGAGATGAGTTGCCGAAGGTGCCTTCATGGTAGTGACGTCCCGGGTGCAGGCGATGGCGTACCGCGAATGGTACCGTTGGGCCTGACCGCGGGTAAGTAGGGGATTTTGGACGGCGGCGTCAACGCCCGGGGCAGCCCTGGAGATTGAGGTTGTAACCCGGGGTCCCGCCGCGCTTTATTCGGCTCTCTCGAGGTGACTCATGCTGATTTTGCTCTCCAACGACGACGGTATATTCGCGCCCGGATTGAATGCCCTGGCCGCGGAACTGGGAAAAATCGCCCAGGTGGCGGTGGTGGCTCCGGATCGCGAACAGAGTGCCTCGTCGCACTCGCTGACCCTGCATCGCCCGCTTCGCGTCCACCGGGTCGGCAAAGACCGCTGGGCCGTGGACGGAACGCCCACCGACTGCGTCACGCTGGCCGTCGGCAAGTTGCTCGGTCGCCGGCGGCCCGACCTGATCGTCTCCGGTATCAACCACGGTCCCAACATGGGAGATGATGTGCTCTATTCCGGAACGGTCGCGGCCGCCTTCGAGGGCTTCGTACAGGGCATACCCGCCATCGCCGTTTCACAGCTGGAATGGCGGGAGGTCGATCTGCGTAAGCCGGCCCGCTTTGTGCGGCGGTTCATTGAAGGTGTGCCGGAGTTGCTCGACACACCGAAATTGCTGCTCAACATGAACATCCCTAAACCGGGCAGGCAGGGCCTGCGCGGGTTCCGTGTGACGCGTCTGGGGCATCGCGTCTACAACGACGTCATTCAGGAGAAGAAAGACCCGCGTGGACGATCCTACTACTGGATTGCAGGTCATCCGACCTGGTATGCCAGGGCCGACACCGATTACGCGGCCATCAAGGCCGGGTACGTTTCCGTTACGCCGCTCAAGATGGACTACACCCACTACGAGCAGCTCGAACACATGCGCGACTGGAAGATCGGTCGCGCTGCGGCCGGCAGTGCACAACCGAAGAAGACGGGCCGTCGCCGAAGCTGACGGCCCATCGTAGGTCCTACTGCGTGGCCGTAACCTGTTCGGCCAGTTTCTCCACCAGCGTCTCGAGTTCTTCGATGCGCTGCTGCTGTTCTTTGATCGCTTCC
>JAUVRN010000122.1 GCA_030597645.1 Candidatus Zixiibacteriota bacterium | reverse complement strand
ATTGCCGTCGAAGCACTCACCGGCCGGCTGCCGGGAGAGAGTGCACCCGACGTGATCGTCGTGGTCGTCGATGCCACCAAGCTCGATCGTGGCCTCTACATGACCCTGCAGGTTATGGAGCTCGGCGTGCCGGTGGTACTCGGTCTCAATATGTACGACGTGGCCCAGCGCCACGGCATCCGCATCGATCGGGAGTCCCTGTCTGCACAACTGCAGATCCCGGTGGTGCCCCTGGTGGCCCATCGCAAGGAAGGTGTCGAGCGACTAAAGCGTGCCATCTGGAACGCCGCACGGGCCGGTGCGCCGCCCCTGCTGACGCCCTGGCCGCCGGCCGCCCAGCGACTCATCACCGATATCGTAGACATCGCCAACAGCAACGGCGATGCACGCCTGTCGCAGGGTGAGGCCATTCGCCTGCTGTCCGACGATCTGTCGTCGGACAGGGTCAATCTGGTACGGCGCCGGGGCGACGTGTTCCGACATGCACTCGAGACCCAGAGGATGCGATTCGAGGATCTGGGCGGCGCGGGCCTCGAGACCACACTGCGTGCGAGCCTGGCCGGAGAGATCGCCGGTGCTCATTCAGAGCGGCCGACCGATCGTGACGCATCATGGACGTCGCGTCTTGATCGCGTTCTCCTGCACCGGGCTCTCGGTCCGGTGTTCCTGATCCTGATGGGGCTGGTCGTGTTTCAGTCGATCTTTAGCTGGGCCCAGCCGTTCATCGAGTGGATCGATACCGGATTCGCTGCTGTCGCGAACTGGGTGTCCGGAGTGCTGCCCGAGGGACCGCTTCAGAGCCTGGTGGCGGACGGTCTCATCGGCGGTGTGGGGGCCGTGCTGGTGTTTTTGCCTCAGATCCTGATTCTGTTTCTGTTCATCGGTATACTCGAGAATACCGGTTATCTGCCGCGCGCCGCGTTCCTGGCCGACCGGGTATTCCGGGGCTGCGGACTGACCGGCCGGTCGTTGATTCCGTTGTTGTCCTCGTTTGCGTGCGCCGTGCCGGGCGTGATGGCCACCCGCTCCATCGACCAGCGTACGCAGCGCATGCTGACGATCCTCGTGGCCCCGCTGATCACCTGCAGCGCACGCCTCCCGGTATACGCCGTTCTCATCGCCGCATTCGTACCGGCCACGACGGTGGCCGGGCTGTTCAATCTCCAGGGGCTGACGCTGTTCGGTATGTACGCTCTGGGTATCGTCGTTGCGGCACTGGTGTCGCTCGGACTCCGTTACACATTGTTCCGGGGACATGTCTCGTCGTTCGTGATGGAGCTGCCATCCTACAAGCTACCCAACTGGAAGAACATTGCTACGGACATGTATCTGTCCGGCAGAGCGTTCGTGACCCGGGCCGGAACGGTCATCCTCGCGCTGACCGTCGTGCTCTGGTCACTGTCCTATTACCCGCGATCGGAGACGCTGGACGCCGAGTACGACCTGCGCATCGCTGCGGTGTCCGATTCCGCAGCGCAGGTGGTCCTCGAACAGGAACGAGCCGGCGCACACCTCGCGCATAGCTATCTCGCTCGTGCGGGCCGCGTGCTGGAACCCGCGGCTCTGCAGCTGGGCTGGGATTGGAAGATCACCATGGCTGTGCTGGCGTCTTTTCCCGCACGGGAAGTGATCATCGCCACGCTCGGTATCATCTACAACCTCGGCGACGCGGTAGATGCAGAGTCGTCCACGCTCATCACGCGCCTGCAAGGCGCGACCTGGGATCACGGCCCACGATCGGGCCAGCCCGTATTCAATATTGCCGTTACGCTTTCGATCATGGTCTTTTTCGCGCTCTGCTGCCAGTGTCTTGCCACGCTGGCGACCATCAAGCGCGAAACCAACTCGTGGCGTTGGCCGGTGTTCGTCTTCAGTTACATGACCGTGCTGGCCACGGTGGCCGCATATACGGTCTATCACGTGGCTCTGGCCATGGGCCTCGGGGGAGTAGCGTGAACTGGCAGGTGGTCATGGTCTTCGGGGCGGTGTTGGCGGCCGTCGCATTCCTCGCGCTCCGAGCCGTGCGACGCCTGCGCGCGGAACGAGACCAGAAGTCGGGCTGCACCGGTTGTGGCCTCCAGCGTACGCGGGAAACACGGCCGTAGACGGCGCCCCTCTGCAGCCGATCGGAGCAGATGGCGATTCTGAGGTAGGGTCTCTTACGGCGAACACGCCCCGTTGCGCCCGCGCGCCCGCCGGCGTACTCTCCCTTTCATGATGCATTACATTCGGTGCACGTCGTATGGGGTCGTGGTGCTGTGCATCGTGGCTGTGTCCGTGGCCTCATGCGGTGGCAGCGATCCAGCCGCCGACGGTTCGGATGTCGAGGCGGCACGGGCATTTTCCAGCAACGGCGCGCGGATCTTCTTCACGGCAGTCAGTGCGCGCGACGATTCGATCACGGTGCGGGGCGTGGCCCGAGCGCCGGATGGGCGGTCCATGTATGCCTGTGCAGATTGCCACGGCCCGGACGGCAGGGGCGCGCCGTTGCCGTTCGGCAACGCGACGTATCGCACACCGGATATCACGTTTGCCGTGTTGGCATCCACCGTACCGCCCCGTCGAAAAGCGCCGTATACCGCAGGGACCCTGGGCCTGACCCTTCGTACCGGCGTGGCCGTGGACGGTCGCAAGCTGGATGATGCCATGCCGCGTTGGAACATGAATGAAGAGGACGTGCGGGATCTGATCGCATATCTGAAGACGCTTTCGGCCGTCCAGCCGGTACCGACCACACCGTGAGACGCCGTCGTCTCGTCGCGTTCCTGGTCGCCGTCGTCGTCAACGCCACCTGCGCCGCCGTGTTCTGGATGATCCGGGGGATCGTCGGATCGCCCTCGTTCTACTCGTTCTGGAATCTCCCTCCATCGGAGCAGATTGTGCTCACCCTGCTCTACGTGATCATCGGAGCCCGCGTGCTGCTCTGGTACACGCGCAAGGTCGATGCCTATGCGCAGGCGCGCCGGCGGGGTCCGGTGCGCATTCTCCCGGTGGCTTTCGGGCTGGCCCTCTTCAGCATGGTGGTCTCATGGCTCGCCGTGACCATGATCGGCAAGGCGCTCTTCCGACTCTGGCGGCTGTTGTTCACGGCAGGCCGCATCGACCTGACCGTGATCTTCGCGCCCCTGTTGTCGTTTGGTCACTTCCTCTTCTCGCGCAGCACGGTGATCTGGCTGCTGGCGGCCGGATTGATCTGGCCGCTCGCTGCGCGGCTACCCGCCACCAGGACGCGGCTGCTCGGCTGGTACGTGACCGATGACTCGGACGACGAGCCCGCTGCGGCGTCGCTCTCTTTCGTACGCTTCTGGAATGTCATCGGGTATCTGATCCTCATTCTGTCGCTGCTCTACCAGAGCGGCTAGCACCCTGCGGACCGACCGGTGCGGGGCGGGTGTCCCGGATGGACGGTTCAGGCCTTGCCTGCGGTACCACGGCGCTCTATGCTGCCCGAGGCTCAAACCGAGGGGAGAAAGAACAGGATGGCACGCATCACTCTAATCATAGCGGCGGGTCTGCTCCTGGCCGCAGGATGTTCCGGGCAGGGTGAACAGGCCGGGGATGAGGATTCAGAGGTCACTCGGGTGGAGGGCGTGCCTGTCAGCACAGCCGAGCGCCCGATCGTTATCATCGAAACCGACTCCGGTGACATCGTCACCGAGCTCTTTCCGGACGTAGCGCCAGTAACCTGTGACTCCATCCTCTCGCTCGTACATCAGAAGTTCTACGACAGTCTGACATTCCATCGCATTATCCCCGGGTTCGTGATCCAGGGAGGTGACCCGCTGGGGGACGGCACCGGCAACCCGGGCTTCAGCCTGCCGGCGGAGTTCTCTTCGCGGCTGCACGTGGAAGGTACGCTTTCCATGGCGCGCGGTGCTCACAGCATACACTCGGCTGGATGCCAGTTCTTCATCTGCCTGGGGGCGTTGCAGAGCCTCGACAACCAGTACACCGTCTTCGGCCAGGTCATCGAGGGAATCGAGGTCGTGCGCAAGCTGGCGGCGGTTCCCACCGGTGCGATGGATCGGCCGGTGGAAACGCTTTACATCCGCAGGATGTACGAAAATAAGTAGTCGAACACTACGCATTGCTCTTGTCGGCGCCAGCGGATCCATCGGCACACAGACGCTTGAGATTTGTAGAGCCCAGCCGGAGCGTCTCCAAATTGTGCTGCTGTCGGTACATCGGCGCACGGACGAACTTGCAGGCTGGGTGCGCGAGTTTGCGCCGCACGCCGTCTGCGTCACGGATCCCGGCAGCGCCCGTAACCTGTCTGACCCGGGCGTCAGAGTCTACGCCGGCAGCGCCGGTCTCGGCGACGCGATCGGGGACATCGAATTTGATCTGCTCGTCAACGGCATCGTGGGTGCCGCAGGACTCCAGCCTTCGTTCGACGCCCTCCGCGCCGGACGCGATGTGGCCACCGCGAACAAGGAGTCGCTGGTTATCGCTGGAGAGCTTCTCACTCGTACAGCCGCCGCATCCGGCGCGCACATTCGTCCCATCGACAGCGAGCACTCGGCCATCTGGCAGTGCCTTCGCGCCGGCGGGCGGGACGAAGTCGAGCGGGTGTGGCTCACAGGTTCCGGCGGTCCCTTTCGGCGTCGGCCGGCCGAGACCTTTGACGATATCACGGTGGAGGAGGCGCTGGGGCATCCTACCTGGAAGATGGGCGCCAAGATCACGATCGACTCGGCCACGTTGATGAACAAGGGGTTCGAGATCATCGAAGCGCGCTGGCTGTTCGACCTGCGTCCGGACCAGATCGAGGTGGTCATCCAGCCGCAGTCGATCGTACATTCGGCCGTGACCTTTCGGGACGGTTCCACCGTGGCCCAGATGGGGGTTCCGGACATGCGTCATCCGATCCAGTACGCGATCTTCTATCCGGAGCGCGTAGGTCCGGCGCCTGCCGCACTCGACCTGGCTGCCCTCGGTTCGCTCGATTTCGAGCCGCCGGATCGAAAGCGGTTTCCCGCACTGAGCCTGGCAGAGACAGCACTCGAACGGGGCGGCGCGAGCCCGGTGGCTCTCAACGCAGCCAACGAGGTAGCCGTACACGCATTTCTGGAGGGCCGAATCCGCTATCCCCGGATCACGGAGTGCGTTGCCGTCCAGATGGATACAGTAGGGACGGAACAATTAACCGGTATGGACGATATATATGAGGTGGACCGGTGTATCCGAACCCGGGCCGCCGACTGGCTCGAGAATGTCGCCGGTACCGTGACCAGCATCGGTTGAACAGTCTATGGAAACACTGATCTACTTTATCGTCGTTATCGGTCCGCTCATTTTCATCCATGAGCTTGGCCACTTCCTGGTTGCCAAGCGGAGTGGTGTCCGCGTGGAGCGTTTTTCGCTGGGGTTCCCGCCCCGTCTGTTCGGCTTCCGCAGGGGCGACACGGACTATTGCGTGTCGGCCATTCCCCTGGGTGGGTACGTCAAGATGGCCGGTGAGAATCCAGAGGAGCCCTCGGCGGGGGCGAGCGACGAGTTCAGCTCCAAGTCACCCGGCGTGCGGGCCGCCATCATCGCGGCCGGACCGCTCGCCAACTACATTCTCGCCTTCCTCATATATGTAGGCATCATCTGGTTTGGCGGCAATCTCGTCACCCTGGATAACGGCCTGAGCATCGGGTCGCTGCGCGAAGACTGGCCGGCGGCCCAGGCCGGACTGGACCTGGGTGATCGTATGCTCGCCATCGACGGGGTCGAACTCGTCGACTTCGAGTCGCTGCGTCAATACGTGGGCCCGCGCGCCGGTGTACCCATCGAGATGTCCGTACTGCGTGGCGACGACACGTTGACGTTGTCGATGGTACCGCGGCTCGAAACCGATCCGCAGTCGGGCGATGAACACGGCATGATCGGACTCTCCCCGGAGATGGGATATGAGCCCGCCGGGTTCTTCAGAGCCGTGGGAATCAGCGCGCAGGTCACCTGGCAAAACACGACCATGGTGACCGGGTTCTTCGGGCGACTGGTCTCCGGGCGTGAGTCGCCCCGCAACATCGGTGGCCCGCTGTTCATCGCCAGCATCGCCGGCGAGGTGGCCGAACAGGGCTGGCGGTACCTCTTCGGCCTCATGGCGCTTTTGTCCATCAATCTGATGATCCTCAATATCCTGCCGATCCCCGTTCTGGACGGCGGTCAGCTCGCATTCCTCCTGATCGAAAAACTGAAGGGCAGGCCGCTTTCGCTGACGCAGCGCGTTCGCATGCAGCAAATCGGGCTGGCGTTCCTGTTCGTACTGATTATTTTTGTGACCATCAACGATATCGTGAGGGTACTCAGCTAATGGGCAAAACCACCATGGCCAAGGCCAACGTCCAACGTACAGACTCTCGGGCGCCTGCCGGCGGGGATCGATTCTGGGATTTCAT
>JAUVRN010000396.1 GCA_030597645.1 Candidatus Zixiibacteriota bacterium | reverse complement strand
CGACCGGTCTCCCAGTCGAGCGCGGATATTCCGCAGGCACTGGACGAAGTGATCTACAAGGCACTGGCCCAGCATCCAGAAGACCGCTATGCCCCGGCCGTCGAGTTCAAGGACGCCCTTCTGGCCGCACTTACACGGGGTGGATCGTCCGTGGACGCGCAGGACAACAGCACGATCGTTCGGGAGGCCTCGAGGTTCCTCGGAAAGTGCACATTCCTCGACACCATCAAGGAACACCCTTACGGGGCCACGTACCTGGTGGAGGACCGTGAGACGCACGAGCTGTTTGTGATCAAGAAGATCATCAAGCGCGAAGCCGGCCTCAAGGAAGCACGCTTGCTCTCGCGGCTGAAGCACCCCCACATCGTCAACATCTTCGGGGCCGACGAGGATGCGGACAAGTCGGTGGTACTGATGGAGTATGCGCGCAACGGCTCGCTTTCCGATCGCCTGGTGCGCAAGATGCCCTGGCGGGAGACCGTGCAGGTGCTGCGCGCCTGTCTCGAGGGCCTCGACTTTGCACACAAGAACCACATCCTTCACGGCAATCTCAGGCCGTCCAATATTCTGATCAGCAAGGACGGGGTGCCGCTGCTCTCGGATTTCGGGTTGCCGGAACACTATGCGCGAAACCGGTCCAACTGGTACGGTGCTCCGGAAGGCAAGAAGAGCATCCAGGCCGACATCTATTCCCTGGGTGTGACGATCTACCAGCTCCTCACCAATCAGCTTCCGATCTACGACCATCAGGGTCAGCTGAGTCTTGGCGGCGCGGCAGATGATGCCCCGGCGTCCCTGGGCGACGTGCTGGGCCGCATGCTGGCGCGCAATCCGGTCAGACGCTACCAGTCCTGCGAGGTCGTTCTCGACGATCTCGGTCACGTGTTCGACAGGACGCGTCGCCCACTCCCAAAGATGTCCGCGTGGATCCTGCAATGGCGTGCGCGACGGATGGGGTGGTACGATTGGCTGCTCGGCTTTGCCTCGGGTGTCCTGGCTGCGTTGTTGCTGACCTACCTTTTGGGCTGGCTCGATCTGTTCTTTCAGGCGTCACGCTGATCTTGACATCACCCCGTGTCCTGAGCCCGCCTGTCACTTGTCCATTGCCGCCGGGCTGAGCGACCTGCTACTTACTAAGTTCTACCTCACTCGCGCGAGTGGACGACAGATCGAGGTTGCGGGGGCCTTATCAAAGAGTGGTGAACATGACCGGAAGATGTACACATCTGGAACGCAGCGAATGTCAACGGCGATACGAGGCCGACCGGCCGGCAGGACTCTGCGAGTGCGGGCGACCTCTGCTCGCACGATACGACACGGACCGGTTCGACGTGGCGGCGTGGAGACAAAAGCTCGCGTCCCGGCCTCACGACATGTGGCGTTATCGTGAGATGCTCCCTGACGTCGATGTGCCGGTAACGCTGGGCGAGGGCTACACGCCGTTGCTGGAGGTACCGCCGCAGGTGTGTACGGATCTGGGGCTGGAGCATGTCACGTGCAAGTGGGAGGGGGACAATCCCACGGGCTCTTTCAAGGACCGCGGGATGTCCATGGCGGTGAGCCGCGCCGTGCACCTGGGCCTCAAGCGGTTTGTCGTGCCGACGGCAGGGAATGCGGGCGTGTCCGCAGCGGCCTACGTACAGGCCAGCGGCGGCACGATCGATGTGTTCCTTCCGGCGGACACCGATCCGGCGTTCATCGCCGCCACCGAGGCACACGGCGCGCACGTGCACCGCATTGACGGGTTGATCACGGAGTGTGGCCGGCACGCGCGCGAATGCGTCGAATCGGGTGCCTTCGATCTGTCGACACTCAAGGAACCCTATCGGCTGGAAGGCAAAAAGACCATGGGGTACGAGCTTTGGGAGCAACTGGATGGGCGTCTTCCCGACGTCATCGTATATCCCACCGGTGGAGGAACAGGCCTCATTGGAATGTGGAAGGCCTTCGACGAGCTGGAAGCGATCGGAGCCATTGACGATCGGCGACCTCGTATGGTCTCGGTGCAGATGGCCGGTTGCGCCCCCATTCCCCTGGCGTATGAGCAGGGACAGACGCATGCGACACCATGGCCCGAGGCCCAGACCGACGTACTGGGCCTGCGTGTGCCGGTGGCTGTGGGCGATGGCCTGATCCTCCGTGCTATCGACGAGTCGGACGGAACCGCGCTCGCCATCTCGGAGGAGGAGGCGTTTGCCGCGACGGACGAGCTGTTTCGCCATCTCCACAAGGCGGCCGCACCGGAGGCGGGTGCCGCGTGGGCGGCACTGCGCAGACTGCGGGAGCAGGGTGAGCTTACGGGGCCCGAGCGCATCGTCGTGTTCCTTACGGGCAACGGGTTGCTGTATCGCAACATTCTCGAGCGTCACGGTCTGGCGCACATCTTTGCCGCACCTGCGGTATCTTGACCCTCCGGGCAGGAGCCGATACAGTAGATGGATGAAGCACAGGGACGCGCGGGCATGACTCAACTGGCACCTGGATCGGCTGCGCCTGCATTCACGCTGCCCGACCTGGAGGGCAGAGACGTCGCCTTCGATCCCATCGCACCGGGGCACAAGGTTCTCGTCTTCTACAACAGCAGTTGTCACACCTGCCAGATCTGTATGCCGCTGTTCGATCGCCTGTTCACGCGCTTCGGCGATGACCCGATCGGCGTGTATGCGATCGCCCAGGAGAGCCCGGAGCGGGCTCGTGCGTTTGCACGTGACCGGGGAGTGACCATGCCGCACCTGGTGGATGACAGGCCGTATCCGGTTTCCAGGGCCTATAAACTGATGAATGTGCCGACGCTGTACGTGATCGATGCGGCAGGACAGGTCGTAGTCGTATCACCCGCTTTTGTGAGGGAGCACGTGGAGCAGGCTGCAGATCTGATGGCGTCGGACCGAACCGGTCTTCCCCCCACGCTCTTTGACGACTCGGAGGAGATCCCCCTGATCAAACCCGGCTGAAGCGCACGGAATCTGTCCGTGTAGCGGACGCCGATCATCCCGGACACACAAAGCCATGAAAGCATTCAATTCCAGAAGACTCTCT
>JAUVRN010000090.1 GCA_030597645.1 Candidatus Zixiibacteriota bacterium | reverse complement strand
GTTTCTCAAGCGTGTGGCCACGGCGCACTATCGCAGGTTTCTGGAGACGGCGGTACATTTCCGGTACATCACGCTGGCGCTGGCCATCGGGATCTTCATCGGCACGCTGGGACTGGTCGCCGGTGGCTGGGTCAACTTCGTGTTTTTCCCCAAGGTGGATGCCGACAACGTCCTGGCGTTTCTCGAGATGCCGCAGGGCACTCCGGCGGAGGTCACGGCCGAAGCCGTGGCGAGAATCGAGGCCGGGGCCCGCCAGCTTCAAAGAGAGTACGGGGAGGACAACGGCGGTGCCGTTCTGCACGTGCTCGCCTCGGTAGGGGAACAGCCGTTTAAGGCCCGGATGATGAGGACGAGCGGACCGTCGACGAGCTCGTTCAGTGCGTCGCACCTGGGCGAAGTCAACGTCCAGCTGGCGTCCGCCGAGTTTCGCACCATCGGCAGCGAGGAAGTGGGTCGTCGCTGGCGTGAGCTGGTCGGTCCAATCCCGGACGCAGAAGAACTCGTGTTTTCTGCGAGCCTGTTCGATGCCGGGGAAGCGGTCAACGTGCAACTGGCCGGGGCCGACTACGATGCGCTGCAGGGTGCGGCCGGCCTGTTGAAACAGCGGCTGGCCGAGTACCCGGGCGTTTTCGACATCGCGGATTCCTTTCGGTCCGGCAAGAAGGAGATCAAACTAAGGATCAGACCCGAGGCCGAAGCGCTCGGGCTCACGCTCGCGGATCTGGCACGACAGGTGCGACAGGCATTTTACGGCGAGGAAGCGCAGCGTATTCAGCGCGGCCGAGACGACATTCGGGTCATGGTGCGCTACCCGGAGGAGGAGCGTCGAACGCTGAGCGACCTGGAGAACATGCGCATCCGGTTGCCGGACGGCAGCGAAGTACCCTTTACGTCGGCGGCCGAGGCGGATATGGGGCGCGGGTTCGCCACGATCCAGCGAACTGATCGCAAGCGTACCATCAACGTGACGGCCGACGTGGACATCAGCAGGACCTCCGCCAATGACATCGCCGCGGACCTCGTCGCCCGCGTGATGCCGGACATCATGTCACGTTACCCGACGATCCGCTATTCCTTCGAGGGGGAGCAGTCCGAACAGCAGGAGACGCTGGCGGGCCTTGCGCGCGGATTCGGTTTTGCGCTGTTGCTCATCTACGTGTTGCTGGCCATACCGTTTCGATCGTACGTCCAACCGTTCATCGTGATGAGCGCCATTCCGTTCGGCCTGGTGGGCGCCACCTGGGGCCACGTGCTGATGGGCCTGGACCTCACGATACTGTCCGGATTCGGAATCGTGGCGCTGTCGGGTGTGGTGGTCAACGACAGCCTGGTGATGGTCGACTTCGTCAACCGTCACCGCGCGTCCGGCGAGTCTCTGTTCATCGCCATTCGCGAAGCAGGCGTCGCGCGTTTCCGGCCGATCATTCTGACGTCGCTGACGACGTTCGTGGGTCTGACCCCGCTGTTGCTCGAGCGCAGCCTCCAGGCCCAGTTCTTGATACCCATGGCCGTGTCGCTCGCCTTCGGCGTAGTGTTTGCCACCTTCATCACCCTGGTGCTGGTGCCTTCAATCTACCACATCCTCGAAGACATCAAGGGCGCGGTCGGGCGCCTGCTGGGTCGTGACGATGCGCAGGCCGTGGATGAACAGGTGGAGCAACCGGTCGCGTATTGAGCCGTCAATTGCAGGGCATGCCGCTTTCGTGGCAGATATCGCAGGGACCGATGTCGCCTTTGAAGATGTATCCGACCAGATAGATGATGTCGGCTGAGGTCACGGATCCACTACAATTGACATCTCCGTTGGCCTTGCACGGCTGGGGCTCCTGGCTCCCCCTGAAGACAAAGCTCACAATATAAATGACGTCGGCCGTCGTAACGCTGCCGCTCACATTCACGTCGCCCGGCATTTCGATGAGGCACTCTATCTGGCACTCCGGGCTGCAGCCGTCGCCAGCCACGGTATTGCTGTCGTCGCACTCTTCTGAGAACTCGAGGATGCCATTGCCGCAGGTGTGTTCCCATTGGCAGAAGGCATCGCAACCGTCACCGGCCACCGTGTTGCTGTCGTCGCATTGTTCGGAAAAGTCAATGATCCCATTTCCGCAAATGTGTTCCCATTCGCAGAATTCGTCGCAGCCGTCCCCATTGACCAGGTTGCCGTCGTCGCATTCCTCGCCCGGCACGACCAGGCCATCCCCGCATACATACTCAAAGCGGCAGATCGAATCGCAGCCGTCACCCGGCAGCCGGTTCCCGTCATCGCATTCTTCACCTGACTCGTGAATGCCATCGCCGCAGGTGGCACTCGGCAGGCAATCCTGCCCACAGCCGTCCAGCGGGTCGGTGTTGCCGTCGTCACATTCCTCGCCGATCCCGAGTACCGTGTCTCCGCAGACGGCCCGCACCTCGCAGCCGGCGTCGCAGTAGTCGTCCGGATCGGTGTTTCCGTCGTCACACTCCTCACCCCATTCAAGGATGCCGTTGCCGCAGACGGCCGGCTCGCGGTCGCAATCCGAATTGCAGCCGTCCCCCGATATCAGATTGCCGTCGTCGCAGCCTTCGCCGGGCTCCTGCACACCGTTGCCGCACACGGCGGGGGTCGGTTCGATCTGACCGCAGGCGTCGCACCCGTCGCCATTGACCAGATTGCCGTCATCGCACTCCTCGCCCGCGTCCACGGTGCCGTTGCCGAAGGCGCTGACCCCGACTACGCTGTAGGCGAAGGCATGGACCGCAGACCAGGCTGTCGTATAGACGTAGCCGTCCTCGGCGGCCACGACACTGTTGAGCGTGAAGACCGGTATCGTGCCTGCCAGTTTCGGTTGCGTCGGATCATCGAGCACAATAGCGGATAGGCTGCTGCCCCGAGCGAATGCCAGGGAGCCGGTCACGTCGAGGCCAGTGGCGCCGTGCGGCAAGCCCACGTGACCGACCAGGGAGGCGTTGAAGGGGTCGGAGAGGCTGTAGATGTGCAGGCGACTATCTGCTCGCAGCACGAATAGCGTATCATTGCGAGCATGCAGATCCAAGTTGGCCTCTCCGGTGTGAACGCTCGGCAGCTCCGCTGGCGCAAAATCGTTGGAGCAATCCCAGACCTGTACGCGATCGTTGTTGACGGAGAGGTAGACGAAGGGGCTGTCGGCAGCTACCGCAAGAATGCCAAATCCGCTTGCTGTAGAACTCAGTCGCGTTGGCTGGAGCGGCTGGCTTACGTCCACAACATCGAAGTTGCCGTCGCTGCGGCTGATCAGTACGCGGTTACTCCAGACTCCGATATGCTCGTAGTCCGAAGGCGACAACAGTTGTCCCACGATGACCGGATCCGCGGCGTTCAAAATGTCAACTACCGCCAAGCCTCCGGGACCGTCGGCCACGAAGACGAAGTCGCCGGCCAGCGCGATCTCCTGGGCGTCACCGCTTGTATTGGCAAGTCCCACCAATACCGGATGACCCCGATAGTTTCGATCGAGGATAGCCAGGCCGGAGTCTGCCGAAGCCGTGTATATGTAGTCGCCGCGCAGCACCATGTCTCCGAAATAGGTTTCCAGGGGGTGGACGAGTTCCAAACCACAAAAGCGGACCAGGTCTTGGTTGCGGCACTGATTGCTGCAGCCGTCATCGTCGACCGTATTGCCGTCGTCGCATTCCTCGCACTCCTCCCGCACGCCGTTACCGCAAATGCTCTCGTTTTCCAAGAAGAACACCATCAACTCGCCGGCTGGTGCACCATAGGTGTAGGCGCTGTCTGGAGCGACGGCATAGAGGTTGATGTCGGTCTCGTAGTCCCCGAACCACACCGGTTGAGCCGGATCGCGCACGTCGACCACGTGATAGCCGTCGAACATGCCCGCAATGTGCGCAAAGCCGTCCTGGACAACGATTCGCTCGCAGTTGTCGGCCTCGTCGATGATGGTAATCAAGGTCGGCGCGGTGGGATTGCTCACGTCGATGATGGCGAGACCGGCCGAGCCCACGGTGACGTAGGCGATCGAATCGACGACATCGACGTGCCTCGGCAGACCGATGGTATCGATCTGACCAACGACTACGGGTGCGTGGGCCTGTGAGACGTCCACGATGCGCAGCCCAGTGTTCTTGACAGCCAGATACACGTAGTCACCTTCTACGTCGAGGCCGCTAATCCCTTCAGCTACCGGCAGGCTGTCGATCAACAGTGGGAGACCCCCCGACACCGTGCTGACGATGTACAGTGCCCCCCCGATGGATCCATTGGCGAGGTAGACGTAGTCCCCACTCGCTTTGAGCTCCGAACAGGGAAGCACGGGAGAGAATTTGCTGTGAAAGGTGGGTTGAGACGGATCCGTCAGGTCCATGACCAGCATGCCATCGGCGCCCACAGCCAGGTAGGCCCGATCTCCCTTTACGTCGGCCATCCGCACGTGTTCGGCCGGGTTGTACTGCGAGGTGCTGGTAGGCGTCCTGGGCGAAGTAATCCGGAACGTCTCCAAACCCGAATTATCGAGTGAGATGTATAGATAGTCTCCCGCTCGCGTGACATGCCTCGGATACCACCCCGCGGGCACGGTGTTGATCAGGCAGATGTTCGGATTGAGTGTGGACGTCTCCGCCGGTCCCGTAAGAGAACCGTGTGTCGCAGCGGCGTTGCGCTGTGACGGAGCAGCCCATGTCAGCAATGTGCCGACGACGAGCACTCCCACCAGCACCGATATGGACTGTCGGATGCCGCACCTCCAGCTCCGTGGTTGGCCCTTGCGGCCGGGTGGCCGCGCGTCCCGGGGAGGAAGGGGACTCAGATGAATATAGCGGATTCAGTGCGGGGACCAAGCCCCCGTTGGATATACAGATGTAGATCGAACCCTGCGGGTTGCCAGGAGAGGTCGGTGGGATCTAGAAAAGCGCTGCGTTGCGCTTGCGGCGAGGCTCCGGCCGGGTCTGGGCGCGCACCACGCTGCGCTGCAGCCGGGCGTCGGTCAAAGGCAGCCAGACCAGCTCCGAATTGCCCGTGCGGGCGTTCTTCCACTCGAATCGATCACCGCGCAGGTTCAGATACGACATGCGCAGCCAGTGCCACGCAAACGAAGCAAACTCGCGGCTCTCGGCCGGCGGCAGCGATGCTGCGGTGACGCTGATCGGAACGCCGCGCGCCGGTTCCACCAGCGGCTGCGTGCGCGTCATCCGCTCCGCCATCTGAACCTGCCATTCGGCGTCCGCTCCTGCGAACGCAGGTACGTAGACGTAGAAAGGCAGGTGCCGCTTGCGCTTGGTCAGTAGCGGTATGTCTTCGGTGAGTATGCGCGAGAAACCACCCACCGTGTCGAACGGCGGCTGTCCGTCAAAGGCCAGCGGCATTCGCCAAAAGGGATACAGGTCGCCGGGCCCCTCGCCCACGAGCGGCTGTGAGAGTTGCTGGTAGCCTACCGGTTCCAGCAGGTACACACGGTCGCAGTTGTGACACCCGTACACCAGGGAGTGCTCGCTCGGTGCGAAGTCGGCGCCGCAGTTCGGGCACTGGTGCCGCTCCGGACGCAGCGCCATAACAGAGTCGTTGATCCGGCCGGTGGGTATTGGCAGCGGTTCGTTCGACGTGTGGATCACCCGGCGCGACAGCCCATCCAGGACTACCATGAGGTGGTCTCCGGCAGAGATGCCGGCCATGACGAACAGCGGGAAGTAGATCAGCATCTGACGCTCTCCCACCATGTCCGAAAACTCGAAGTGCTTGGTGGAATGCACCATGGCCACATGAGTGGCATCCGTTTTGAACGCCTGCGCCTGCGCTTCGTCCGGCGGTCGGTCGGCCGGCCAGACCGTGGCCTCCTTCGGCAGTTCGCTATCCTGCCAGGCGTATGCCGCTACCGCCTGCGGCCGGATGCCGAGACTGGTCATGCCGAAGGGTGTATCCGAGGCGCCCGGGACGGTCAGGTCCACGTTCTTCGCCCGCAGTTCGTAGGCCCGTTGACCGATCTCCGGATCCGCATTCATGGTCTGCGCGGCCGGTTTGATGGCGGACAGGCAGGTGAGGCTCAGGCCGCGAAAGCGGTAAAACGGTACGTAGTAAAGCGCCCGCAGATCGATGCTCGAAAACAGCGGCTGTCCCGCGTTCTTGAGATGCCGCTCGGCGATGACGCTGGCTTCGCGGGCATCGACGTGGGGTCGGTAGTATTGCTTGACGACGCGTCCGGGCCGGCCCAACAGCGATACGAGGTTGCAGAAGGCACAGCGATTCGAGACGGTGCCTTCCGGCGTCTCCAACTCACTGCCACAGCCCGGGCAGCTGAAGCGGACGACATCGCTCATTCGTCAGCGAGTTTCTCACCGCAGTTCGTGCAGAACTGTGAGCCGGAGATCACGTCCTGGCCGCACGCGGGACAGCTCGGCTTTTCGCCCAGTTTGCGCCCGCACTCGTGGCAGAACTTGGAATCCGTGGCGAGGTCCGTCGAACATTCTGGGCACCGGTTCACGGCCACCATGGCGTTGCCGCAACGGTAGCAGAACCGCGACTGTTCCGGTGTGTCCGAACCGCACTTGGGACAGGTTACGGTCGGCAGCGACTCGGGGCGGAGATCCACCTGGTCGGGGCCGCAGGCTTTCTGGAACATGCTCGGGATCAGCATGCCCACGCCTGCGCCCATCCCCATGCTGGTACCCGCCTGGGCCCCGGTCCCACCGTCGTTCATGGCCTTGGCCAGCGAGAACTTCAGGAAGGAATCGAGGTCGCCTACAGCCCCCATGCCTGATTTCTGATCGATCATCTTCTGCACATCATCCGGAGGGGTGATCGACGTGATGTAGAAATCGACCAGTTCCATCCCGTACTTCGTGAACTCATCCCCGATGCGCCGGATGATCTCCTTGGACAGCTCGTCATACTGGCGCGGCAGGTCGAGGATCGTGTCGAGCTTTTCGCCGAACATGTCGTTGATCCGCGCGACCATGACGTCTCGCAGGTAGTCGGAGATGTCGTGGGTATTGTATGCGGCTTCGCGGCCGACGATGGAGTTGATAAAGAGCAGCGGCTCGGCGATGCGGAAGGTGTAGGTGCCGTAGCCGCGCAGCCTCACCAGGCCCAGCTCCGAATCTCGGAATGCGACCGGATCCTTGGTACCCCACTTGAGATTGGTGAAGATCTTGTGGTTGACGAAGTACACCTCACACCGGATCGGCGACTTGAAGCCCCAGGGCAGCGACAGGGCTCGGGTGAGGATCGGGATATTGAGGCTGGAGAGCGTGTGGCGGCCGGG
>JAUVRN010000446.1 GCA_030597645.1 Candidatus Zixiibacteriota bacterium | reverse complement strand
GCCCCGGTCGCCACGCAAGTCGCCGGGACCTCGCCACGGCGCGACGACTGGTGAGGCACCTCGGGGCGCGACCGCTGCTGGTCGATCCGGATCTGCACGATCGCGCGACGGGGCTGACCATCGGCCTTCCCCACGCGATCGCGTTCCTCCTGCGTGACGTATACGAACGGGAAATCGATCGTAACCGGCTCACCGAAGCGCTGGCCGGCAACAGTATCTGGTCCACCATGCGCGTCAGCCTCTCGGACCCGACGATGGTCGGCGATCTCATTCAGACCAACCGCGACTGGGTCGACTACTGGTGGCGTAAGTTTGCGGGCGTCGGCGGACGGGCCCGGCAACCGGCCCGAAGAACCGGCCGCACGAACCGCACGAACCGCACGAAGAGCCGGCGAACACGCGCATAGAAAAGGGGCGATCGAAGTCGCTCCATGAGATCTGCCGAATCGGAATCTACGACGCCGATACCGGTTCCCGTGCCTTGAGTTCTGCGGGGTCCTTGTTGAACGTCTTGTACACGCTCTCAAAAACCTTGTAGACGTGCGCCTTGCCCTCGACGCGCACCCAGTAGTTGTTTTCGTCACCGACCTGGAGAAATTCCAGGTGATCAGACTGGCCACCAAGCCGCCAGGTATCGATCCGCATCAGGGGTGCGGACCAGTCGAGGGCCAGCGAGTCCGCCGCAAATCCCGTGGCCCGCATCGCTGCCAGCGCCCGTATGAGCGCCTCCGCTACGTTGGCATCGGCCGCCTCGTAACTGCCTGCACCGATCTGGACCTGCCACGTGGCCGTATCCACCCTCGCTACCCGGTAGACACCGAAGTCGGCGCTGTTCACCATGAGGCTGTCGAAGACGCTCTCGTCCACACCGACGATATCACGGCTGCGAAAGTCGTCGACACGGCGGGTGCGCATGGCTGCCAGGCCCCCGCCACCCGTAGCCGAGTAGACGGTGTTGCCGCCTGCCGGCCGCACGTACAGGTGGCGGCGATCCGGCGTCAACTTGCCGAGGTAGATGTCGGCCACCTGCTCACCGCCCTGAAAGGCCTGGAGTCGCGCCGCCTGAATGTCGTCGATCTGGAACGACGCGTGCTGGCTCGACCGCTCGGAGATCAGGTCGACGAACCGCATGGCTGCCAGTCCATCGATGAGTTGATTCAAGAGGATCATGTTCACGCGATCCTCGACGGGACGAACGATGTTCCAGAAGCCGTCGGCATCTTTAACGAACTCTATCTCGGGCTGATTGCTCCGGGTCAGAATCAATCGTTCCACGGTCAGCGAATCGACCTGTGCCGGTTCATCGGGTACGTCACCGCGCTGACGCGCATCCTCCTGCCTCCCCAGCAGCATCCAGGCCAGGAAGAGCGTGATGAGAACCGCGATCAGGATCAGTATCTGTTTCTTCATAGGGGATTCCTCATACTCCTATTCGCATAGCGAATTCCTCAGACTCCTATTCGCCGACGTATCATCATGACCGCTTCGAGGAGACACGCCGGCGCCATCTTGCAAGACCGAATATCACCACGAACAGGGCCGGGCCCAGCAGATTGGCCCACTTGATGCGCGCGCGTCCCCCGGCATCCAGTTCATCCAGCGGGCGATCTTCCACCTGCCGTGAGCGGAGGGCCACCAGCAGGTCATTGCGGGCCAGCCAGTCTGTGGCGTTGAGCAGAAACACCTGATTGTACGACGTCAGACCCTGGTCCGACACGAGGTCCGCATCGCCCACGAACAGCAGTCGGGTCGGCACGCTCCGGGCGATGAACGCTGTGTCGTACACCGGTCCGAGCAGAAACTCCGCACCACGGCTCGTGGCGGCGTAGAAGCTGGCCAGAATACCCTCGGCAGAGACGACCAGCGGTTGATGCGGCGAGGTGTAGTCGTTGGGCGCTTCTTCCAGCGGCGGCTGGACCATGGTCGGCAGGCTTCGCACGCCCGATCTCTCCGAGGACTGAACCACCACGGTCAAGGGTGCCTCAGGCTGCGGCTGCAGGGTCAGGGGACTGGCGAACAGCAGGTCGAGACGGTCGAGGTGCCGGTTGAGTACGTGGTCCTGGTCCGAAGCCGAGCCGACTACGTACAGCGGATAGTCGATCAACACCGGCAGTTGCAGAAAACCGAGCGTCTGGACGGCACGAATCTGATTGTGACGCGCGTCGATGACCAGCGAAGGCTGGGGACCGGCACCGTAGTGGCCGGCCAGCGAGTCGACGTTGCTGCTGGAAGCAAACGCGATGCCTCCGCCCTGCTGCGGCGAACCCTGCATATTGACGGTGGCGCCGCTGAGGAGGAACATCACCGGGCCGCCGCGCATCACGTACTGGTCGAGCCTGTAGAGAACCGTGTCGGGCAGATTCCGTGTGGCGCCCGCGACGATCATCACGGTGATGTCGGCCGGCATCGGAGATGTGGCCAGGTTGACCTCGCGAATGCGGTATTCGCGGCTGACCGCCTGCTGCATCCGGCCCAGCCCCTGCATGAGGCTCGGCCCACCGGTTTCGGCCAGCACACCGACGTTGCCGAGCGAGCGCCGCGTAACGCGCCGGATCGCGCTGGTCAGCTGATATTCCAGTCCGCTCGTCGAGGTAATGGCGGCCAAGGCCTCCTGGCGATCGCCGTGGATGAACACGAGGCCCAGGTAAACCCGCTTCATTTCCACCTTGTCG
>JAUVRN010000394.1 GCA_030597645.1 Candidatus Zixiibacteriota bacterium | reverse complement strand
TTACGAAGGAGACCGGGGGCGTCTTCGATCGCTAACAGGGTGCCTCATCATTTGACCTGAGTGCATCCGATCCACTATACTTCGGTCATTCCAATCCATTCCAGGGGGCTGGTTATGTTGACCATCTTCAAGCGAGCTGGCGCCTGCATCGTGCCTCTTGCGCTTCTCAGTCTTGGCCTGTTGATCAGTTGTGGGGACAGCGACAACCCCACGGGATCGGCGGCAACGACCTATCCGGACCACATCGTCTACGTCGGGGCGGGCGGGATCACCATCATCAAGCCGGACGGCACCGGCAAGGCGGTCGTAGTATCCGGTCACGCCGACTCACTTCTCGCGCCGACCTGGTCTCCGGACAAAACGGCCATAGCGTATTTGCGTAAGCTGGCTACGGGTGAAACACAGAGGCGGGTATTCAGAGACGGTCAATCGCCGGCAGTGCTTGCGACGGGCATGATCGAGGATTCGCCGTGGTCGCCTGACGGAACCAGGATCACGTTCTGGCGATCAGATACCATCTTTGCCGTCAGCGCGGCCGGGGGGGCGCCTTCGATGGTGCTGGCGGCTGCCAGAGAACCGTGTTTCTTGAACAACTTTACCATTGTGTTCCGATACCTCGCCGGTGGTGTCGGAAGCGACCAAAACGGGGCCATCTACAGAATACCCGCGGTGGGTGGTGTTCCCACCAAGGTGTCGCCCTATCCCGATGGGTTCTGGATCTATCGACCGCGCGTGTCCCATTCGGGCGATTCGATTGCGTTCGTACAGTTCCAGGAAGGAGGCGGTTTCCCCCCTTCGCGCTGGAACGACGTATTCATCATGGATACCGTCGGGAACGCAGTCAATCTGGGCCGCATCGGCGTAAGCGCTACTACATTGGATCTGCTGGCAGAATTGGATTATTCGTATGACGATACGCGTCTGATAGCTGTGACGGAGCACCCGGTGATCAACGATCCGTACGAAATCATCATCGGGGTTCCCGTGGTCAATCATATCACGGGGGCTGCGTGCGATACCGACATTCGGTCCATCGACTACGCGCCGGACTCATACGACTTTGTTTTTGCACGTGAAGGCGGCGGCATCGCAATCTATGGCAGAAATCCACGTGTGACCCTGGTACTGGACCCAGTCGGCAAGCACCCGGACTGGTAGGCCGGATCGCGGCCGCGTCGATGTCAGCAATCTGAATTGTTGCCGGCGAGCCACCGAAGCGTGTCAGCACTGATTCCCCGGGCCGGGGCCTGGGAAATGCGGAAGGTCTACTACTGACGCTCAGCGCGTCGGCGCAGCGTTCAGAGCCACGGGGCGGCGCGCGACGGATTTCTGAGAGAGTCCCACTTGACGCTTTTGCGCTTTCCTGCGCTCGTCTGAATCGAGGATCGTTTTGCGGACGCGGATGGCGCGGGGTGTCACTTCGACAAGTTCATCGTCGCGAATCCACTCCATCGCCTGCTCCAGCGTCATCTTGCGCGGCACCGCGAGCGTGACCCCGATATCCTTGGTGGACGAGCGGTGGTTGGTGAGCTGCTTGCGCTTGGTCGGATTGCAGGGCAGTTCATCCGGGCGCGTGTTCTCGCCCACGATCTGTCCGGTGTACACGCGTTCAGTCGGCTCGACGAAGATCACCGCCCGCTCCTGCAGCCCCTCGATGGAGTACGCTGTAGCCGGGCCGGTCTCCATGGACACGACAGAGCCCTTGTTGCGCGAGGTGATCGCTCCACGCCACGCGCCGAACCGGACGAACCGTGACGCCATCACTCCGAGACCGCGTGTGTCGGTGAGGAACTCGGAGCGGTAGCCGAACAGGCCCCGTGTCGGAATCTCGAACTCCAGGCGGACGTGGCCGGTGGCCGAGTTGGCGACGCTCAGCAGTTCGCCTTTGCGACCTGCCAACTTTTCGATGATGACACCCTGGTACGAGTCCGGTGTGTCAATAATCAGCTGTTCAATCGGCTCCTCGACGTGGCCTTTGTCGTCTTCGTGTGTGATCACCTCCGGGCGGGAGATGCAGAACTCCAGACCTTCCCGCCGCATCTCCTCGATGAGGATGGCCAGATGCAGCTCGCCGCGTCCGGAGACCTTGACGCCATCTGCGCGCCCGACGTCTTCCATCCGCATGGCCACGTTGGTGTGCATCTCGCGCTCCAACCGCTCCTTGAGCTGGCGGAGCATGATCGCCGGACCGTCCTGGCCGGAAAAGGGGCCGTTGTTGACTACAAAGAACATGGAAAGCGTCGGCTCCTCGATCTCCAACGGCTTGAGGCCTGTGACCGTGTCTTCGACCGCCGAGAACGTATCACCGATATCGATCTCGCCAGGGCCCGCGAGCCAGACGATGTCCCCGGCACTGATCGAGTCGGTTTCGACCCGCTTCAGTCCCCGCGTTACCCAGAAGCGCACCGCTTTCTCCCGTGAGGAACGATCTATGTCCCAGCCCAACTCCTGGCGGGCGGGGTCTTTCCAGCGAGTGACGACTCGGGTGAAGGCTTCACCCTTGTCGAGCCTTCCTCGCAGGACGCGGCCGCATCCGATCTGCCCGATGTAGTCGCTCCAGTCCAGCGAACTCACCTGCATGAGGAACGGACCGTCCTCGTCCACGGCGGGTGCCGGCACCTCTTCGATGATCGTGTCGAACAGCGCAGCCATATCCCTGTGTTCGTCCTTGTCGAGATCCCGGACGAACCAGCCGTGGAGTCCGGAGCCATAGAGAATAGGGAAGTGGGCCTGCTCGTCGGTGGCACCGAGGTCCATGAAGAGATCGAATGTCATGTTCAGCGCATGGTCGGGACGGGCGTTGGCACGATCGACTTTGTTGACCACCACGATCGGCCTCAGTCCCAGGCGCAGGGCACGCATCAGTACATACCGCGTCTGGGGCATGGGTCCTTCGTTGGCATCCACGAGCAGCAGCACGGAATCCACCAGCGAAAGAACACGCTCTACCCCGCCGGAGAAATCAGCAGGTCCGGGGGTGGCGATGATATTGATCAGGTAGTCGTTCCAGCGTACGGTGCAGGGTTTGGAGCGGATGGTGATGCCGCGTTCGCG
>JAUVRN010000428.1 GCA_030597645.1 Candidatus Zixiibacteriota bacterium | reverse complement strand
TGCCGCAGTGGTTGCAGCAGGGTCGCATGTGGGGCGCGCTGGTGGTCACGGCCATCCTGATCTTCCTGGTCGCCGCCGTGACGCTGAAGGATACGGTAGGTCGCTGGTTCACACGGCTCGAGGGACGGTTGTCTCCGCGTGTTCACCATACCGTGCACCGAATGTGGAACAACTTCCAGGAGGGGCTCAACGCCCTTCGCAGTTTCAAACACCTGACGGTGGCGTTTTTTGCCTCCGTGGCGTCGTGGCTGGGGAGCCTCGCTGTGATTTCGCTGTTACTGTATGCCTTCGGTATCGTACTGCCGCCCGGGGCGGCACTGCTCCTGATGATCATCAACACGGTACTCCTGGTGATCCCCATCACTCCGGGCAACGTGGGCACGTACCAGGTGGCCACGGTGGCCGGTCTGTCACTCTTTGGCGTGCCCAAGACCGACGCGGTCAGTTACGGCCTGGTGTTGCAGGCCACATGGTTCGTTCCCGTGGTGTCGGTGGGCATATATCAGTATTTCAGACACTCCGCGGTGTGGCGCCAGGCGACCGAGACGCTCGAAGAAGTGGAGCGGGAGGCCCGGAAGGCGGAAGAGCCCACACCCTGAGGCTGGAGGGAGCGGAACTTCTTCTTTGTCCCCCCCGTTCTAAAGATCTTAAACTGGAATTTGCCCGTGACTCTGACTCCTACCGACACCGCCCGTGCCCATGCCACGCTGCCCTTCGACCGGCTGGCCGGCACCACACCGTTGTTTCGTGACTACCTCTCCAAAGCGGCAGCGCTGCAGCCCTATCTCGGTCCGGCTTTCGACGACGACGAGGCTCTGCGAGCCCTGGCCGGGCGCGTCACCGCGCGCGCCGTCGAGCGGGATGCTCTGGTTGCGGCCCTGACACCCCTTGCCGAAGAAGTGGAAGCCTCCGCGGCTGCGCGCAGCAATCTGGATCGACTCAAAGACGCAGACACGCTGACGGTCTTTGCGGGTCAGCAGACCGGTCTCTTTTTCGGGCCGCTGTACACGTTGTACAAGGCACTCACCGTCGAACACTGGGCCGCGCAGCTCAGTAAGACCCTGGGCAGGCGTGTCGTACCCTGCTTCTGGCTCTCCACCGACGACCACGACTTTGCAGAAGTAGACCACGTGTGTGCTCCTCGGGGACAGCAACTCGTGACCCTCCGCTACGAGCCCGCCTGCGCGCCTGCCGGTGATCCGGTGGGACGCGTGCATGTCGACGGCAGCATCGAGTCGGTGCTGGCCGAGTACGCGGAGCTGCTTCCCGATTCGGAATTCAAGCCCGACGTGTTCGCGATCCTGCGCGACTGCTACCGGCCCGGCGTTCGGTTCTCGGCGGCGTTCGGCAGGCTCTGGTACCGTCTCTTTCCGCAGAGCGGCCTGGTCATGGTGTCGCCCTGCAACAGAGACTTCAAGAAGCTGGCTGCGCCGTACTTCGAAAAAGCCATCAGAGACGACAGTGCGCTATATCAGTGCTATGCCGAAACTTCGGAAGCGCTCGAGCGCGACGGCTATCACCGGCAGGTGCACAAGACGGAACGACAGACCTTCTTGTTTTATCAGCAGTTCAAGCGGCACAGCATTCATCACGGCGATGAGAGTGGCTTCGTCTGGGAGGGCGCCGAGCCGGTCACGCGCGAGTGGCTGGAACGGATGATCCGGGAGCGACCGGACTACTTTTCTTCCAACGTGTTGCTGCGGCCCATCATTCAAAACGGCGTATTCCCGACCGTAGGCGTCGTGCTGGGTCCGTCGGAGCTGGCATACTACGCGCAGATCGGTGGTCTGCACGATTACTTCGGCGTGCCGCGCCCGGCTGTTTTGCCGCGAACGTCCGCGACACTGTTGGAACAATCAGTGCGCAGACGCGTGGACAAGCTCGGGCTGGAGTTCGAGGCGCTGCAGAAGGACGCCGACGCAGAGATCGCGCGTGTGCTCCGCGCCCGCTTTCCGCAGGATCTCGAAGCCAAGTTCGACGAAGCGGGGCGCCGGATCGAAGAGGCTTTCGAATCCGTGCGACCCGACGTCATCGGTTTCGAATCGACACTCGACAAGCCGCTGCGGATGGCCGCGGGCCGTGCCCGGCGCGAAATGAGCCACGTAGCCCAGCGGGCACACGCGGCACACAAGCGCAAGGAGGAAGAGACGGAGACGCAGATCCGCCGTCTGGCCCTGCAGCTGTTTCCCGGAGGAGGGCTCCAGGAGCGTTCGTACAACATCGTGTTCTACTGGGCCCGCTACGGTCCCGAGCTGCTCTCGCGTCTGTACGAGGAGTGGCCCGCCGGGGTTCGTGAGCACGTGCTCTGGGAGCTGTAGACGATCTTGTCTGACGGTCTGCTGAAGATCGGTATCACCGGTTACCCGGTGCCGGGTGGCTCGGGTGTGGTGGCGTCGGAGTTGGGCCGGCTTCTGGCACGGCGGGGTCATGAAGTTCACTTCATCGCCTACGCACCTCCGTACCGGCTGTCCCGGTACGACGAGAAGCTCTACTTTCACGAAGTCGAGGTCACGCATTACCCACTCTTCAAGTACCCGCCATATACACTGACGCTGGCAGCCAAGATGGCGGAGGTATCCAGGCAATTCGATCTGGACATTCTCCACGTGCACTATGCGATTCCACACGCCACGGCCGGGTTCCTGGCGCTGGCCATCCTGGGAGATCCGCCGCGGCCGCGACTGGTGACCACACTGCACGGCACCGACATCACGCTGGTCGGTGCCGAGAAATCATTTTACGACATCACCTGCTGGTCCACCCGCGCCGCAGACCGCGTCACGGCGATCAGTCACTATCTCAAGGATGCGACG
>JAUVRN010000077.1 GCA_030597645.1 Candidatus Zixiibacteriota bacterium | reverse complement strand
GGCGAGATCGTCGTGGAGGAGGGGGACGCGGCGTACGTGCCGGGTGGGCAAACACACATCGTAGAGGATCGGCTGAGCGAACATTCTGTCGGGCTGGACATCTTCGTGCCAGGGCGCTCTTTCGATTACTGGCTCAAGAAGAAGGCAGAGAGTTCCTCCTGAGCCTAATGTAACTCATTGGAATACAATACGATATATCAGCTGTAATCGCTTGCCCAATTTGCACTTTGTTCATATTATACGAAGCATGAACCATGCAGATGCTGTCCTATACACACAAGAGCCAAAGCACTTCTGGTTGTCGGCCATTCACAAGGCCACTCGCCAGTCTGCGCTGCACCTGGAAGACTGCCTGGGAGATCTGGGCGTATCGGCTCCGGACGCTCACATCCTGTCGTTTGTCCGCCTGTATGGGCCCAGCAGCGTCGGTGAGCTGGTGAGGGTCTTTGGGTACCGGAAGCCGACCATGTCCAGCATGCTCAACAGGCTGGAGTCTCGGGGTCTGCTCGGTCGTCAGTTGAATCCTGCCGACCGCCGCTCTTTGCTGGTCGAACTGACGGCGAAGGGCAATCGCCTCGCAGATGCAGCGCGCCAGACGGCGGAACAATTCGATTCCGAGGTCGTTGAGAGAGTCAGTGTCGAGGATCTCCGGGGTTTCCAGCGTGTTATCGAGGCTATCGCCAAAGTGAACGGCGTGATCGTACGACAGGAATCAGACCAGGAATCAGATCAGGGAGCAGCAAAACAACAAGGCACATCCGAAGAATAACTCCATCACACACATCAGGGAGTAGACATCATGAACGCTCAAACCCTCCAGTACCAGCACGGGATCTCCGGCTTTGTCATCGAGAAAAACATCTATGGCCTGACACATGACGAGAGCCTCACGCAGCCCACGGCCTATGGCAACTGCCTCAATTGGGTCATGGGGCACATTGTACGTACCCGCATTCAGCAGGCGCAGATGCTCGGTCTCCAACCTCCGTACGCGATCGAGGACTACAACGCCTACGACACGGCTCCGGTAACGGACGCCAGCCAGGCCATGTCATGGAATACGCTCGTGGAACAGTTCCGCGCGCTGCAGAGCCAGGTGGACGAAGGGCTCGGCAAGCTGACCACGGAGCAGATGGCCGCCAGGGCGCCCTTCAGCCCGACGAACAATCCCGATGAGACCATCGGGTCGTTGTTGGCGGGCCTTTCATATCACGAGGCATATCACGCGGGCCAGCTCGGATTGCTGCGTCGCGTAGTAGGGAAGAAAGGCGCTATCGGATCACCTGTGCCGGAGGAAGTAGCTTCGAGCTAGAATAGTCAGGATTGATACTTGAAGGCCGGGACCCGGGGCTCCGGCCTTTTTTTGTGCCGTCGCAGTGACAGGATCAGAGATCGAGTACTGTCTGTGCCTGGCGCTCACGCCACTTGGCCAGAAAGCTCTGCCGGTGTATCGCGCAGGGGCCGTGCCGGTCCAGGGCAGCAAAGTGCTCCGCGGTAGCGTAGCCTTTGTGCTGGTCAAAGCCGTACACCGGGAACTGCCGGTGTGCAGCCATCATCAAATCATCACGAAGCACTTTGGCCACGATGGATGCCGCGGCTACGGACAGCGAGTGACGATCGGCTTTGGGTCGCGCGACCTGTTCGGTGTCGATGCCCGGGATCGTCTGCCGTCCGTCCACCAGGATGGCATCCGCCGCCACGTCGGCCAGCGCCTGCCGCATCGCCGCAAACGTCGCTTGCAGGATGTTGATCACGTCGATTTCGTCGTTGTGAATCAGCCCGGTACCAACGGCCTCCGCCTGTGCCAGAATGTCGGGCAGAAGGGTACGCCGCTGCTGGTCGGTCAGGAGCTTGGAATCAGCAACGCCTTCGAGTTCGAAGTGGTCGGGCAGAATGACGGCCGCCGCTACAACGGGTCCGGCAAGGGGACCGCGGCCGACTTCGTCCACACCCGCGATCCGCGAGAAGCCCCTGCTCTCGAGCTGCGTTTCAAGGTCGAGCGTAGCCCATTGGACCGTCCCCCGTCTGGACGCCATGCCCTAGTCTAACCTGGACAAAAAAAACGGGCCACCCCGAAGTGACCCGTCGCAATTCGCAGGCGAGAAGGCTACTCCTTCTTGGCCTTTGTCTCCGGCTTCGCCTTCGCCTTCGCCTTCGCCTTCGCCTCCGCCTTCGCCTCCGCCTTCGCCTTCGCCTCCGGCTTCGCCTTCGCCTCCGGCTCTGCCTTTGGCTCTGCCGATGTGGCCTTCGCGCGCTTTGCCGCAGCCGCGGACGCGGTCACGTCAGTGTCCTTTTTCTTCTCGGCAATGCGAGCCGATTTGCCGGTGAGACCGCGCAGATAGTAGAGCTTGGCGCGGCGAACCTGTCCCTCGCGGATGCGCTCGATCTTGGCAATATTGGGCGAGTGCAGCGGGAATACACGCTCTACGCCGATACCGCCGGAGACTTTGCGCACCGTAAAGGACGCGCCCACTCCGCCACCGCGACGTCCTATCACGGTGCCCTGAAACACCTGGATGCGCTCCTTGTCGCCTTCCTTGATGCGCACGTGAACGCGCAGGGTATCGCCCGGATTGAAATCGACCTTCTGCTCTTTGAGCATGGACTTTTCTATCTCACGAATGATCTCGTTCATAACATACTGCTCCTCTGAAAGCTCGTATTCAAACCTGCCCTGCGTGTTCCTCTCGTGCCGCTTCGTCCTGCAGGTCGGGGCGGCGCTGCCGCGTGCGCTCGATGCTGGACTGCCGGCGCCATGCCCGGATGCAGGCGTGATCACCGGACATCAGGGCTTCGGGGACCGACTGTCCGCGCCAGACCGCGGGTCTGGTGTAGACCGCCGGTCCCAGAAGTCCTTCATCAAAAAAACTGTCACTCTGTGCCGATTCGAAATCGCCCAGCACACCGGGCAGCATCCGGACCACCGCATCCGTCAGCACCCACGCGGCGGGCTCGCCGCCCGTGAGCACGTAGTCACCGATGGAAACGGGTCGCAGCTTCAACTGCTCCAGGACACGTTCGTCAATGCCCTTGTAATGACCGCACACCAGGATCAGGTGAGGGGCCAGGGACAACTCCTGGGCGAGAGACTGGGTGAATCGCTCTCCGGTCGGATCGAGCACGATCCTTGCGGCTTCCTGCGTGCTTACCGATTCTACCGCCCGGGCCACGACTTCGGGCAGCATGACCATGCCCCCACCGCCGCCGTAGGGTGTGTCGTCGGCCAGCCGATGTTTGTCCTCCGCGAAGGCACGAAGGTCAGTCACCGTCATCTTGACTTTGCCCGACGTACACGCACGTCCGCAGACACTTTCGGACAATACGGCGCGAAGCCCGTCCGGAAAGAGTGTCAGGATGTCAATCCGCACGGTCGGGCTCCATCAGGCCGGCCGGCGGGTCAATGACCATGCGGCCCGCCCTGGGATCGATGGACTTGATGATGGCATCTGTGGCCGGTACGAGCACTTCGCCCCATGCCGTGGTGACGCCGTACACATCCTGGCCTCCCCGCGGGTACACCCGGGTCAGCCGGCCCAGGTGGCGCTCGTGGGTGTCGTACACGTCGAGACCTTCGAGCTGGTCGTAGTAATATGCGCCTTCGGGAGGATCGGGACGCCTGTCGATGTCGATTTCAATCGTCGCGCCGCGCAGCGACTTGCCGCGTATACGGTCGGTGATCTCGGCCAGACTCAGCCACACCTCGGTGCCCTTCTTGTACCGCACTCGCTCGATCATCACATCTTCGGTGCCCATGGGCGTGACCAGGTACACGTGTTCAAGTTCCTCGAATCGATTCGGCAGATCGGTAAGAGATTCGACCACCAGCTCGCCATGCACACCGCGCGTACGGCGAACGATACCGATCACCACGCGTTCGGACATGACCGGCTATCGGCCTCAGTTGTTGCTTTCTTCGGTCTTTTCTTCGACCGCCGGTTCTTCGGCGGGTGCCGCTTCGGCCTGCACCTCTTCCGCCTGCGCTTCCTCGGCGGCCGGAGCCTCCGTTTTGGCAGCGGCGGGTTTGGCCTCGGCGGCCGGAGCCTCCGTTTTGGCAGCGGCGGGTTTGGCCTCGGCGGCCGGAGCCTCCGTTTTGGCAGTGGCGGGGTTGGCCGCGGCGGCCGGAGCCTCCGTCTTGGCAGCGGTGGCTTCCGCCTCCGCGGCCTTGGCCTTCTTGCCGCGGCGTGTCGGCTTGGTCGTCTCAACCAGCTCGGTCTTGATCTCCATGTCGCTGACGTCCTGCCCTGCCTTCATCAGCGACCACTTTTGCATGAGGCCGATGCGGCGGAAGAGACTGTTCACGGTGTCGGACAGTTCGGCGCCGAGTCCCAGCCACTCGTAGATACGCTCTTCCTGGACGGTAATGCGTCCCGGACGAGTGATGGGATTGTACGTGCCGATTTCCTCAATGGCTCGACTGTCGCGCGCTTTGCGCGAGTCTGCCACGACGATGCGATAGAAGGGCTGTTTCTTCTTACCCATTCGCCGCAATCTGATCTTGGTCGACAAATCTACTGCTCCTGTACAGGTGTTCGTGTGAAATCTATTTGGTCGTTCGCGTTCAAGTTTACAGTCCTGGAATCCCCAACTTCATGCCGTGCGGAAGTTTGCCCGATGCCATCTGCCGGGCCATCTTCTGCATGGCCACGAACTGCTTGAGGAACCGGTTGACGTCCTGAATCGTGCTGCCGCTGCCGCGCGCGATGCGCTTGCGACGCGAACCGTTGAGCACGTCCGGATGCTGCCGCTCGTGAGGCGTCATCGACTGGATCATGGCTTCGATACGTACCAGGGAACGGTCGTCCACCTCGAGTCCCTTGAGCTTGCCGCCGCCCATGCCCGGAAGCATGCCGAGGATATCCGACAGGGAACCCATTTTCTTGAGCTGGTGCAACTGGGTCAGGAAATCCTCGAATGTAAAAGCTTCCTTGCGGAGCTTCCTGGCCAGCTTTTCCGCCTCCTGGCCGTCCACCGCTTCCTGCGCTTTTTCCACCAGGGTGACCACGTCACCCATGCCGAGAATGCGCGACGCCAGGCGATCGGCGTGGAACGGTTCGAAATTGGAGGGCTTCTCACCGGTACCGAGAAACTTGATCGGAATACCGGTGACCGCGCGGATGGACAGCGCGGCACCGCCGCGCGCATCCCCGTCGATCTTGGCGAAGATGATGCCGGTCACGCCGAGCCGGCTGTGGAAAGACTCGGCAACATGGACCGCCTCCTGGCCCGACATAGCGTCGGCCACGTAGAGCGTTTCCACCGGCTTGACCACGTCACGGATCCGCTCCAGCTCCTGCATCAGCTCGTCGTCGATGTGAAGGCGCCCGGCCGTATCCACGAGGACGGTATCCCAGTTTTCGCGCGGCGCCCTGGCTACGGCCTGCTGGGCAATGCTCACCGGATCTGCGTCGCTCGTGTAACTCGGCAGATCGAGACTGTCGGCGAGCTGGGCAAGCTGATCCTTTGCGGCGGGCCGGTACACGTCGGCGCCCACAAGCACGGGTTTCCGCCCGCTCTTGCGCAGATGCAGCGCAAGCTTGGCACAGGTGGTCGTCTTGCCTGAGCCCTGCAGGCCCACCAGCATGATCACGGCGGGTGATCCGGACAGCTCCAGGGTGGGACTCTCGGCGCCAAGCAGGGTCACCAGCTCGCGGTGCACGATCCCCACGACCTGCTGGCCAGGGGTGATGCTGGTGAGCACCTTATGACCCAGGGCCTCTTCGGATACCCGGGCGATGAAGTCCTTAACCACGCGGAAGTTGACGTCGGCTTCGAGCAGCGCTCGCCGCACTTCCTTGAGCGCTTCTTCGACACTGGCCTCGGTCAGTTTGCCGCGCCCTCGCAGCGTCCTGAAGACGCCCTCGAGTCTCGTAGACAGTTCTTCGAACATGATTTTTAAGCTTTACGCAGTGGCTTCACGCTAAGCCCTGGGGCTGGCGAGCCACAAACCCGCAAATGTAGGCTATGACGGGCCGATCACCAAACGGAAACTTCTCCGCGGTCAAACTGACCTGGTGCCCTGAGACGGGAATTCACCACCTTTTCCGCCGGTCCCCGGTGGTGCTAGCGTTGTCCGGGCAGGGGAGCGGGCGTTCCGATGCCGACGAATTCTCCTTCGCGGGTCATATAGTGCCACCGGCCCCGCGTATCCAGAATCATCCACCAGAACTCGATGGTGCTGAGGAGGTTGGCATCTTCCACCAGGCCGAATGGGAAGATCCGGGTGGCAAAAGCCGGCTCCGTACCTGTCCTGGCTCTCAGGACCCGGAACGCGTCGTCTGGTTCGAGCAGCAACCTGTCGAAGCGCAGATCGGAGTCCGCGGAGTACTGGATGCCCGGGTGCGGAGTACCCTGGCGTCCGCACATATCCACCTCCATGACCCCGACCACCATGCTGTCCTTGAGGAAGTAGACCACGTAGTAGGGGGAGAGGCGCGAGGCCATCACGGACACGTAGTACGCAGCGGACACCGAATCGCACGGATGGCCGGCCTGTTTGATCACCTCGGCTGCGATGCTGCGGGCCGACTGAGGAGTGATACCGCAAAAATCCTCCTGCGCCGTTGCCGATATCGAGGTGCCGCAAAAGAGCACAAACAACAGCGCGACCCAGAGGTCGCGCGACGAGTGGGTCCGTGCGTGTCGCATCATGCCTCCCGAATACTCTCGATCGCCTTCCGATAATCAGGTTGTCGCATCACCGCGGAGCCCGCAACCACTACGTCCGCGCCCGCCTCCCAGGCGGATCCGGCCGTGTCGGGTCCGATTCCTCCGTCGATCTCCAGCAAGAATCGTGCATCGTGTCGCTCGCGCCAGTCGCGTGCCTGCGAGAGTTTGCCCAGGACCTCCGGCATGAAGGCCTGACCGGCGAAGCCCGGCCGGACACTCATCACCAGCAGCAAGTCGATCTCGCCGAGGTACGGCTCCACGGTGCCGAACGGTGTCGGGGGATTGATCACGAGCCCCGCCTGTCTGCCCAGCTCACGTATGCGCCTGAGTGTCGCCGACGGATCGGGGCGTGCCTCGATGTGAATGGAGATCATGTCGGAGCCGGCCTCGGCGAAACGCTCGAGGTATTGGTCCGGATCGGATATCATGAGGTGGGTGTCGAGCGGCACTGATACGGCTTTTCGTGTCGCCCGTACCACGTCCGGGCCGAACGTGATGTTGGGTACGAAATGGCCGTCCATGACGTCCATGTGCAGCCAATCCGCCCCGGCCGCCTCGACCGCCCTGGCCTCTTCGCCGAGGCGTCCCCAGTCGCCCGCGATGATGGACGGTGCGACGCCGCGTTTCATGCCTCGCCCTCCCGGGCGGCCACGACCAGGTCGATGACGTCGCCGCGTCGTACCATGCCACCCTCCGGTTCGGACTGCTCCAGCACGGTGCCCGGTACCAGGTCCGCAGCGTGTTGTCGGATGGCCACGCCCAGTTCCAGGCCCAGCTTCTGTAGAAGACTAGCGGCATCCTGCAGCGTGGTGCCGACGAGGTTGGGCATGGCCAGCGTATCCTGGCCACTGCCCTGGTTGACGTAGAGGGTGACATGACTGCCCTTGGGTACCAGGGCGCCGGCACCGGGATCGGTGGCGGTCACCACCTCCGGCGGCAGTGAGTCCGAAAATACCCAGCGCACATCACCCGAAACCAGCCCCAGATCAGACAGCGACAGGGAAGCCTGCCGGACCGTG
>JAUVRN010000222.1 GCA_030597645.1 Candidatus Zixiibacteriota bacterium | reverse complement strand
TGCATGAGTTCTTCGGGGGCCGTTCGGGTTCGAATCGCGCCATCTCCCACGGGCTACTTTCACGTGGGCACGGCACGTATGGCGATCCACAATTTCCTGTTCGCACGGGCCACCGGCGGCACCTTCGGCCTGCGCATCGAGGATACGGACGTCGATCGCTCCCGACAGGAGTTTGTGGACGTCATCCTGGAGGGCCTGACCTGGCTGGGCATCCGGTGGGACGAAGGCCCGGTGTATCAGTCCGAACGCCAGGGACTCTATGCACCGTACGTGGAACAATTGCTGAACAACGGCCGCGCCTACCGGTGCGTCTGCACCCCGGAGGATCTTGCCCGCGAGCGGGAGGAGGCACGGGCGCGCAAGCAAGACTGGAAGTACAGTGGTCGCTGTCGCGGGCTCAGCGACGACGAGATTCGCCGACTCGGCGCTGAGGGGCGTCCGGCCGCGGTGCGCCTGGCGGTGACGAATGAGGGCGAAACAGCCTTTGACGACCTGATCGGTGGGACCTTCCGGCGCCGGAACGAGGACATTGGAGATTTTGTCATCGCACGTTCAGACGGCCGGGCGCTGTACAATTTTGCCGTGGTGGTGGACGACCACCTCATGGAGATCTCGCACGTAATCCGCGGCAACGATCACATCAACAACACCTACAAGCAGGTCCTGCTGTACCAGGCGCTCGAGTGGGACATCCCTCAGTTTGCGCACGCGCCCCTCATCCTGCGGCCGGACAAGAGCAAGGTCTCCAAGCGCAAGGGTGACCCGTCCGTAATCGACTACCGGGACCAGGGCTATCTGTCCGACGCGCTGCTGAACTTTCTCTGCCTGCTGGGCTGGTCCCCGGGCGACAACCGCGAGATCTTCTCGCTCGAGGAGCTGATCGCCATCTTTCAGCTCGAGCGCGTATCGCAGTCCAACCCGATCCTCGACCCCATCAAGCTGGAGTGGATGAACGGCGAGTACATCCGGCAGATTCCAGTACCGGATCTGGCCGGGCAAGTGCGCCCGTTTGTGGTACAGGCCGGCCTGGCTGCAGAATCAGAGATGGTTTCGCGTGCGGCCTGGTTTGAGCGGGTCGTGGCACAGCTCCAGGAGCGCTGCAAGACCCTGGTCGAATTCTCCGCAGCCGGGGCCTTTTTCTTCAGAGCCCCCTCAGAATACGATGTGAAGGGTGTAGAGAAGCACTTCAGCAAACCGGGCGTCTCGGATCGGCTGCGGAGACTGGCCGAAGCCTGGAACAAAACCGTGGATTTTGAGTCAGAGACCATAGGCGCGACCATGCGTGCGCTGGCGGAGAAGGACGGCACCAAACTTGCCGTCTATATCCACCCGGCCCGCCTGGCTCTTACGGGGGCTACAGCCGGACCGGGATTGTTCGAGCTGGCGGCACTCCTGGGGCGCGAAGAGTGCCTGGCACGCCTGCAGCACGCCGCATCGGCCATTGATTCCGGACTGGGAACGTAGGCCGTCACGGCAGAGGAGAACGCGTAATGACAGCCGATGTCGAAGGACTGAGAGGCGAGATCGAACGGCTCGAGAAGGAACTGGAAGCCCAGCACTTTCGCGGCCTGTTCGACAAGCGGGGGCAGCAGCAGAGATTGAAGAAGCTGAAGAAGCTCCGGAAACAACTGGCCGCACTGGAAGGCACGGCTGCTGTCTCGACGCCCGTTCGCAAGGAGCAGCCTGCAGCGCCTCCGAGGCCTGTGAAGAAGCCGGCCGTCCAGGCGGCTACGAAGACGGCCAAGAAACCAGCCCGGGCGGCAGGCCAGAAGACTACGGCAATGCCGGCCAGGAAGACGGCCAAGAAGCCGGCAGCCAGGAAGAAACCCGCGACCAAGAAGAAGACGGCTGCCAGGAAACCGGTGAAGAAGACGGCCACCAGACGTGCGACGAGGACGACATCGAAGGCGGCGCGCAAACCTGCAAAGAAGCGTGGACGCAAGAAGTAGGCTCACAACCGGGCTGATCGTGACATTGCTGATGATCTCCGCCTGCAGCGAAGATCCAGTGTCGCCACCTGATCCACCCGTTCCGACGGTGGACCTGAGCGGGTACTTCCTGCTGCCCGACACCACGTGGAACAAGTTTTTTGACACAGGCTCGCAGACGTACGTCAAGGACAGCATCATTGCCGGCGCGTCCGTGGTGATCGTATCGCAGCCCGACGGTCAGTTGGACTACTTCCAGGCCGTGGATCGTGCCTGGGCGGCCTTCGATGCCGGCGCTCTCTTTGAGATCAGCCCCCCATTGGCCGCACTGCCCGACGCCATGCCGGAGTCGAGCGACCATGTCGCGTCGGCCAATATCCTCACGGGGTCGGGCAATGCGCCTATTCGACGTATCTCACGCTTAGTCGATACGGGGCTCACGCTGACGGTAGGCCCGATGACCTTTGACAGCGTGGTTCTGATTCGCCAGGAGTTCTGGCTCATCAGTGTACCCGTCAATGAAGTGGACTCCGCCTACCGCTGGTATGCGCATGGTGTGGATGAGATACGCTCGGTAAGGTGGCGTCACGGTCAAACCGACAGTACGGAGCGCATATTCACGGGCGGCACCATCGGGGGCAGGATCTACCCCTAGCGGGCTGCAACAACGGCGCGCCGGCCGATCAGGGACGAACGCGCACTGCCCCGATCAGTGACTTCAAGCGCCGCAGGTTGCGCACATCTTCCTTCATTTCCGGACCCTTCGGGGTCTCCAGCACCATGGGCAGGTGGCGGAATCGTGGGTCGTTGAGCAGCCACTGGAATCCTTGCGTGCCGATCTCCCCTTCTCCGATGTGCGCATGGCGGTCGACTCGACTGCCCAGCGGTTTCTTGGAGTCGTTGATGTGAATGGCGTGCACGTGCTGGATGCCGACGGTGCGATCGAGCTCGCGCATGGTCCGACGGTAGCCCTCGCGGTCGCGAATCTCGTATCCTGCAGCCAGCAGGTGACAGGTGTCGATGCATATGCCCAGCCGTGTGCGCGCGCGTGCCTTGCGGCGCAACGTGGCGAGGTGCTCGAAACGGTGCCCCAGCGACGTGCCCTGACCCGCCGTGGTCTCCAGCAGAATGCCTGATTTGAAACCGCGCGTCTGCTGCAGGAGTGTGCGCAACGACGCGGCCACCCGTTCCAGACCCACATCTTCACCCTGTCCCATGTGGGCGCCCGGATGCAGCACGACCCACGACAGGCCGAGGGCCTCTGCACGCACCAGCTCGTCGCGCATGGAAGCCATCGACTTCTTGTGCAACTCCGGATCGGCCGACGCGAGATTGATCAGGTAGCAGGCATGTGAAAAGAGATTGGCCCGATCGAAGTCACGGGCACCGACCCGAAAACGCTCGATCTCTTCCGGGTCGAGCGGCTTGTCGAACCAGCGGTTGTTGTTCTTGGTGAAGATCTGGACGGCGTCGATCTTGATTTTGCGGGCGCGCACCAGCCCCTGGCTGACGCCGCCCGCCACCGACATGTGTGCACCGAGAGGCATAAACTTCCAATCGTTGTGAGGAAGAGAATGCCGAGCGCTATGCCCTGAGCGCCGCACCGATGGCTTCAGGACTCATCGGCGGCCTCCCGGGGCAGCCAGTACCGCTCATGTTCCTTGAGGAAGGACAGGGTGCGAAAGTCCTCCATGCGATCGAGGAAGGCGATGCCTTCCAGGTGATCAAGCTCATGCTGGGCCACCACGGCGGAAAGCCCCTCGTACTGCACCGTGCGTAGCTGTCCGTCGGCATCGAATCCCCTGATTTCTATACGGCGATGCCTCGGCACGAGGCCGCGCAGGTCCGGAATGGAGAGACATCCCTCCCAGCCCTGCTCGCGTTCCGGATCGAGCGGTTTGATCTCCGGATTGATCCACACCACCGGTGACGGTGCATCCGCCTCCTCTTCGCCGACCCCGGCATACATCACGAAGACGCGCCGGGATTCGAATACCTGCGGTGCCGCCAGGCCGACACCCTCGTACTCGATCACGGTTTCGCAGAGATCGCGCACGAGTTGCTGAGTCTCCGGCGCGGTGATCTGATCGGCCGGCACCAGTCGCGCCACCTGCCTGAGCACCGGGTGGCCGAGTCGGGCCACTTTTCGAATCGCCATGCTCTGATTTCCTAGGCGTCGGGACTCACGGCGTCCCCGACGTGAATGGTCCCGTCACGGACGATCCGGGCCCGCCAGCCACCGCGATGGATCAGGGCCTCGCGCACACCCCTGGAGGTCAGCCCCTCGAGATAGCCACACGGCTCCGCCAGCCGGATCCCCTCGAGTGTCACGTCACCGACTCGGAAGCGTCGCGCCACCAGGTGATTGAGCGGAACGTCGCGCGTGATCACGTTGCGCCGGCTGGCGCCGAGACCAAAATCTCTGCCCAGGTCCTTTCGCAGGGCTTCGATCGCTTCGACTTCGATCAGCGTAATCTCGCTCCTCTTGCCCGGATCCGAGCCCGGTTCGCGAGTGAAAAAGTAGCGGTCGCCCTCCAGTCCCCGGCCGATCACCGCACGCACTTCGTTCTGCGAGCGCGTGGGT
>JAUVRN010000123.1 GCA_030597645.1 Candidatus Zixiibacteriota bacterium | reverse complement strand
CGCTATATCTCGGGCGTCAACGTGGTCAATTGGCCCATGAGCCGCCTGCTGCTCTCGTACAACGCCAATGTCTATAGCCGCATCGTGACGGGCCTGCCGCTGCGCGACGCCACGGGCGGCTTCAAGTGCTTTCACCGCCGTGTTCTCGAGGGCATCGACCTTGAGCGAGTACGTTCCCACGGCTACTCGTTTCCGATTGAGATTAGTTACCGCGCCTCCACGACGGGCTTCCGCATCAAGGAGATCCCGATTGTATTCGTCGACCGGCAGGCGGGTCTCTCCAAAATGTCCACGAAGATCGTACGTGAAGCTATCTGGATGGTGTGGCGTCTGCGCTTCATGTCGATATTCGGACGCCTCTGATTTCCGTTCATGCGCACTCCTGCCTGGCGCGTCGTCATCGTCAACTACCGAACCGGGGCCCTGGCGGCGCGGGCCGCGCAACAAGCCCGAATCGCGGTGGGCGACGGCGATGAGATAGTCGTAGTCGACAACGCGTCGGGTGACGACTCCGTGGAACGACTCACGAACATGGAGGGGATCCGGCTCGAGACCCAGGCAGACAACCGCGGCTACGGCGCGGCGCTCAACGTGGGCGCCAGAGGCTTCGAGGGCGACTATCTGTTGCTGCAGAATGCGGACACTACGATCACGTCCTCACTTCCGGAGCGGTTTCGACGGCATTTCGAGCTGCTGCCGACGCTGGGTATCATGGCACCGCGGCTGATGTCGGACGATGGTACGATCCAGCCTTCCTGCCGCCGGTTTCCCACGCACCGCTCCATCCTGATGTCCCGCGGCTCGCCCCTCGGTGTCATGGCACAGCGCAATGGCCGCACATACCTGCTGCCGGAACCGGCCACCTTTACGATGTGTGATGTGGTCGCCGGGGCATGTCTCGCCATTCGCAACGATACGTGGAAGGCGCTGGATGGAATGGATGAGAACTTCTTCCTGTATGCCGAGGATACTGACATCTGCCGCCGGGCCAAAAACGCGGGCTGGCTCGTGGGTTATGATCCGAGCGTCCAGATATCTCACGCCTGGGGTGCGAGCCGCGCTGCCGAGTCACAGCGCACCGCCGGCTGGCACGCGCAGTCGCTGGTCTACTACTTCCGCAAACACTATCCAAAGCGTTACGTGGCCAACGCGCTGCTGTCGAGACTGCTGTATTTGAACGCGGCCTGGCGAGGTGGCAAGCAGCATCGGGGGAGCTGATCCTCAATCTCGCGAGATTTGCCGCAGATCGCGGCGGGCCCAGTACCAGGCCGGGATCAGCGCCAGGATCTCCGTAAGTGTGGCCCACAGGCGGGAGAGAAGTGCCAGCGCCGCGGCGGGCCCGGGGTCCATCCATGTGGAAAAAAACAGCGCCAGCACACCCTCGCGTACACCCACCCCACCGGGCGCCACAAGGGCGGCAAACCCGATCAGGTAGGCCACGATGAACGCCCGCCCCCAGTGTGGAATAAGATTCGGCGGGAGCGGTGTTACCGCCCAGACGAAGCAGCCGAATGCGCTGCCGAGTAGCAGCCAGCCCGCAGCACACTGAACGGCGATGGCCAGCCGGCGGCGCGTGGCCAGCCGCCACCGATCGGGGTCGATGCCGAGCGCCTCGGTGACGGGGCGGAGCAACCGCAGCAGGACATGGGGCCAGACCGCGGCTGCGGCGGCCAGGACGACCACGAGCCACAGTGCAGGTCGCAGCCAGGGCCAGTCCAGCTGCGCCGGCAACGGACCCCAGCTGAAGGCCATCACCGCACCCACCGGAATCAGGTAGAGCTGATACACGATCATGGAGGGAGCGATGTCCCGGGCCGAGAGACCGATGCGCTCTCCCATCCACGCGGCGGCGCCGATCTGCCAGAACTTGCCGGGCAGATACCGGCCGAGGTTGTACAGGAGGAAGATCCAGTATGCCGTCCTCAGCGGCAGCTGTAGGCCAATGGCCCGAAGCACCGAGCGCCACGCTCGGGTCAGCACAGCATACGCACAGACCGCCAGGGCGCAGGATAACGCCAGCGGTCCGACGCGCCACTGCCACGGATACGCGTACACGGCAGGCCAGCTCTGTACAACGTGCCGTACCAGGTACACGAGTACAGCGATGACGAGAATACCGCCGGCCATCCGCCACCAGCGACCGGACACGTTCATGCTGGATTGTACCGCAGGGGAGATCGGTTTGGGTGCACGTGATTACGAATCAGGAACGGGTGGACACATCTTCGCCTGACCGTGGCCGGTGCGTACGGGACTCCGTACTGCGCGCCTCGCGATTGACGGAGAGCAAGTCGATCTGGCTCTGCATCCGATCGCCGAGAGCCACGATCGCCTCGGCCAGAAACCCGATGGCGAACAGCATCACACCGATCGTCTCTAAGAGCATGACCAGGTAGAGGAGGGGTCGAAAACCCTGGCCTTCCACAAACCGCAGGTAGAGCGCCACCAGCCCGACCAGGAATCCGAGTATCACCAGCACCATGCCCCAGGTGCCAAAGAACAGAAGCGGCTTCCGCAGAAAGGACATCTGGAACTTCACGGCCAGCAGGTCGAGCATCCCCACGGGAATACGCCACATGGAGAACTTGCTGGTGCCGCGGTAGCGCGGGTAGAGCTTGATTTTGACCTCGCCGATGCGAAATCCCTGATCAGCAGCCCACACGACCATGTAGCGGTGCCAGTCCTTGCGCCAGGGAATGCGCCGTATGACTTCGCGCCGGAAGGCCTTGACCGAGTTGAGATCGTGCACCTCGACACCAAACAGCAGGCGCGAAGCCAGGTTGTAGCAGTAGGACACGAAGCGCTTGAGGCCGTAGCGCCCCTGCTTCCAGCCGGTGACCACGTCGAGACCATCGTCGAAACGAGCCACAAGTCGCGGGATGTCCTCCGGCATGTACTGCAGATCCGCCGGCCAGAAAACCATGATGTCGTTGCGTGCCGAGTCAAAACCGGTCTTGAGCGCCTCAGTGAGACCCCGGTTCACCCCGTGTCTTCGAACGCGGAGCCAGCGGTACTGGGCCGATCCGGCCCGCGCGATTTCATACGTACCGTCGGTGGATCCGTCGTCAACCAGGATGACCTCTCCCCGCAGCCTGCCCCGGCGGAATTGCCCGGCTAGCTTCTCTATCAGAAGTGGGAGGTTCTCTTCCTCGTCCTTGGCGGGGATTACCACGCTGACCGCCGGGGTGTGCTGCCCGGACGTGCGCGGCCGGCGACGTGAACGCCTGGCCTGCCCCTCAGGGGCCTTCTTCACTTCGACTTGGTCGTCTGCCATGGGTTCAGTAGGTAAGATCGGCCGATGTTGGATCGGCTTTGGCCCCGCGCCGCGGGTGTCAGGATTATACCCACATTCGAGGGTGCGGGGAAAGCCTTTTGAGGCACAAGCAGATACACTTCTATCCGCAGGGTTTCTTCCCGAGTTGGGCATACGCCGGACCCACCACGAAGTGCGATCCTGCGATGAGCACGGACCCACTTCGACCGGCACGGCGGATTGCCTGGCCGATCGCAGTACCGATCGTGTCACAGGCGGCGACGTGGCGAAACAGGTGCCGCCACTTCGCGGCGAGCGCAGCGGCAGGCACACCACGCGGGGACTCGGGGCTCACCACCAGGCAGGTATCACTGATCTCCGAGAGGAGGCGACCGATTCGCTCAGCAGGCTTGTCGCATAGAAGTCCGATGACCAGCACGGGACACTGCCGACTCCAGAGCGCACGCCACTGGGAACAGAGTGCCGCGATGGCGGCCTGGTTGTGGGCGACGTCGAGCACCACCAGCGGTCGATACCCAACCACCTGCAATCGGGCGGGCCACGTCAGCGTCCTCAATCCGACGCGTACAGCATCCGAGAGCGCTGCCCGGGAGACTTCCAGTGTTTCCGAAGCGACAAGGCGTCGCGCCACTTCGACGGCCAGAACCGAATTGACGAGGGTGTTTCTGCCCGGCATCGACAGCGAGACCGGTTGGCGACCCATGTCATCGGCCAGCACGCCGCGGCTGCCTCGTGCCGTGACCCCCTGGACGTCGAGACGGTAGTCACGATCATACATCAGGGCGCGAGCACCGATCCGTGAGAGTTCATCCCTCAGTGCCCTCCCGCCGCGGCCCCGCACGTCACCGATGACGACGGTCCGCCCACGTCTGGCTACCCGCGCCTTTTCGACCGCGATCTCTGCAAGCGTGCGACCGAGATAGTCGGTGTGCTCGCGCGAAATCGATGTAATGATGGACGCCTCGGGATCGACGACATTGCACGCATCCAGACGGCCTCCAAGTCCGATCTCGAGCACGGCCCACTGCACGCGGCGGCGGGCAAACATCCAGAGCGCGCAGGCTGTGGTGACTTCAAAGTAACTGGCGCCCACACGCCGGCAGTCATCGCCGTGAACGCGAAGAAATTCCCGCAGTGCCTGCTGCGAAACACAACTCCCGTTCACCCTGAATCGTTCACGGACGAAAAGAAGATGCGGTGATGTGAACAGACCGGTCCGGATCCCGGCGTGGCGGAGTATCGATTCCAGTGCCGCCGCTGCCGTCCCCTTGCCGTTGGAGCCCGCCACCAGAATCGTGCGGAAACGCGCTTCCGGGTGATCCATGGCATCCAGAAGACGACGCATGCGCGACAGACCCGGTCGAATGCCGGTGCGTGCGAAAGGAAGAAAGGGATCAGGCAACGCGCGTACGTTTGGAATCCGGGGTGCCCGGGCTAGTGTCGTGTCTTACGTCAGCGACCCTGGTGCTCACCGACGGGCTCGACCTGGCCGGTCGCGTCCTCGCGTGGCGCCGGTTTCTGTTGTCGAGCGGGCGGTTCGAGGTACTCGAGCAACAGGGAGACGGTGCGTCGCATTTGAGATCGATCCACGATGCGATCGAGAAAACCGTGTTCGAGAAAAAACTCGGAGGACTGGAATCCTTCGGGCATCTCCTGGCCGATCGTCTGCTGGATGACACGCGGACCGGCAAACCCGAGCAGCGCCCGGGGCTCCGCCACGATGACGTCACCCAGGGACGCATACGATGCCATCACGCCGGCCGTGGTCGGATGCGTGAGCACTGAGATGTACGGTTCACCTTCGTCGTGGAGCTGGGCCAGGAGTGCGGACGTCTTGGCCATCTGCATGAGCGAATAGATGCCCTCCTGCATGCGGGCCCCGCCCGAGCAGGATACGATGACCAGCGGACAGGGTGTTTCGATGGCACGCTCGATGGCACGGGCGATCTTCTCACCCACCACCGATCCCATGGAGCCGCCGATGAAACTGAAGTCCATGACGGCCAGCGATACCGGCCGACCGTCGATCCGGGCCATACCACAGATGACGGCGTCCTTGAGGCCCGATTTTTCTGTGGCCATGCGTACGCGATCGGGATACCGCTTGGAGTCCTTGAACTGCAGCGGGTCCTTCGACACGAGATTGACGTCCTTCTCTTCGAAAGAGTGGACATCCGCCAGCAGAGCGACATAGCGGGGAGCCGGATACTTGAAGTGGTGGCGGCAAGCCGGACAGACCATGAAGTTCTTGTCCAGCTCCTTCTGGTAGACAATGTCGTTGCAGCCGTCGCACTTGATCCAGACCCCTTCCGGGATCTCCGTACGGCTGTCGCCCGTGAGCGGCTTCTGTTCTTTTTTGAACCACGCCATATCAGCGCTTCCCCCGAATATCCCCGGCCGCGCCGGTACCCATACCGGGCACGTCGCCGGGGCGGATCGGTCTCGCGAGCACCAGACTATCCTCGCGGGGCCTAATATAGTAGCTCTGGCGCCGGAAAATCTCTACAAATCCCAATCTTTCGTACAGCGCCCTGGCCGCCCTATTCGACGGGCGCACATCGAGATAGACCCACTGGCAGGATCCTCGGGCGGCGCGGACAATACAGGTTTTGACCAGAAGCGTACCGATGCCGCGTTTCTGCCAGGCGGCATCTACCGCGATATTGGTGATGTGCGTCTCCGCGGCCGCCGCCAGGCTGCAGAGGTATCCCACCAGCTGCGTCTCACACACTGCGACGATGGGCGGCGCTTCCGATCGAATTCCACCCTCAAACTCGGCGCGCGGCCACGGATCACCGAAGCTGGCGGCCTCGATCTCCAGAACACGATCCAGATCGGCGGGCACGAGCAGTCGAACCTCAACGCTCTCTTTGGCGGGCACGAAAGTTCCGTTCTGCCTGTGACGGGCCGATGTACCGGATCCGCACGCTCGCAGGCTCGATGCGCTCGCGATCCGGTCGTCGGAGCACGGCGTCCAGTACCGCCTGTGCGGGTTGCCACTCGTCACCCGGGAGGATGGCACCGGGCGCCTCGCCCCACGGAACCACGAGGGGCATCTCTTCCCCGCCGGCGCGGATCCGATCCACCGGCACTTCATCGAGGGCCTCTTCCT
>JAUVRN010000436.1 GCA_030597645.1 Candidatus Zixiibacteriota bacterium | reverse complement strand
GAGCCTGTTCAGGCGTCTTCACGGATGGAGTCTCGGGAAAGTTCAAAGGCAGAATGACCGGCAGACCCGCCGCGGCTATTGCGTCCAGGCGCCGGTACTCTTGGTTCGAACCGAGCACGATGGCGGGTAGCTCCAGTTCCTTCGCCAGCAGAACCGACCGCAGAAACGATCGATCGTTCCCTGCGGTGATCAGCAGCGGAGTACCGACGGCCTTGAGCTGACCGAGGCGCTTCAGGGACATGTTGGTCTCCGGCCGCTCGAAATCGCCCTTCTCGCTCCAGGCCGTGTGCGCCCGCTCGTACCAGTCGGCATCAAGAAAACTCTGACGGATGAGGGCCATCACACCCATCAGGGAGCCGGGATAGGATTTGTCGCTCCGTCCCCCCGTCTCGTATTGCAGGGCCAGCGCGACGTCCGATTCGACCACCAGGTCGTTGCTCTCTCCGTCGCCGGTGGTTACCAGGGCACCGGTGCCCGTGATGATGCCGCCGTCAGGTACACTCATGACCAGGGTTATGCCCTGGCTTCGCAACTTCTTGGCTCCGTCGGCGTCGGGGCTGAAGAGTTCCGCCGCGCTGCGCTCCGGAGAGATCTTGGCGTTCCAGTATGGTGAGCCTCTGGGCGCCGCCTTGTCCGTGGTACCCTCCGCTGCTCCGCCGGGTGGGCCGCCGCGATGACTGCCGTCTGCGCCTACACCGTGGCGGGTGTACAGATCGATCAGACCGGCATAGATCGTCCTTCCTTCCAGATCCCAGATGCGCGCATCGGCAGGCGGGCGTACGTCTTTTCCTACCGCCACGATGTTGCCATCGCGAATCACGAGTGTCGCGGACTCCATGACGTCGCCGGGAGCCACTACGATCCGAGCGCCGACGAATGCGTGCACGCGGGGGGTGTGCTCGCGCAGGCCGGGCCAGGGCCTGGTCTGATCTGCCCACCCGGAAGCGCCGAGACTCATGGCAAACAGGCCGATCAGAATGATTCCTGGAGTGATTCGGGTTTTCACGGAGGCATCTCCTCAACGATTCTCGCTGGACGTACCGGGGATAGCACGAGCCAGGTTGTGACAGTGAGCGAACATACGGGGGATCAGGAGACCGGGCAACGCCCTATCGGGCGACCGGACACGGGTGTAGATACCGGGGTCCGCGCCGTCGGTTCACGCCGCATCAGGCTGCTCGTGTCGTGTTGCTTAGATAGTTTGCGTAATTCTCGGCAGACATCGCCGAGTCTGACGAGGCGCGACGACGAGATGTATCATGAGATACGGCGAGGAGGAATAACAGAGTACTGCGCCGCGAGGGCCGCGGATACGCTATGTACAGGGCGCCGGACCCGCCTTGAAGACGTAGTTGACCAACAGAACGATGTCGGCCGAACTCAGATCTCCGGAGCAGTCGGCATCCCCCGCCTGGCCGTTGCAACCCGGCTCCGGGCCGCCCTTGAAGATGTGATTGATCAGCAACACGATGTCGGAAGTCGAAATGTTCCCGTCGCCGTTGACGTCTCCCGGTGTACAGCTGGGACCGAACGTCACGGAACCGTCTACATAGATGTTGATGGCCGGATCGTAGTAGCTGACGGTATCGAGCATCGTACACGCCGGCGGATCGATGCAGATCGTAGATTCCTGCAGGCCGATCGAACTGCCGTTGGGATCGCTGAAACTCGTGACCGAGCTCGCGATCAGCCACGGGACCGTGCGGTCCTGCAGCGTGTCGAGTATTGCGGGGGGCATTTCCCGCTCGAGGACCATGCGGAACAGCAGGTGGGGCCCGCCCGTGGGGATGGGCGGCGGGTTCCCGCCTCCCGGAAAGTCCGCCACACCCGCGATGCGAAAGGTGTACGGCGAGAGTGCCCGCGCTTCAACAAACTCCCAGTTTTCTATGACCGTGCCGGCAAGGTCCACCGGGCTTATGGAGAGTGTGTCGATGGTCGTGTCCGCCGGGTCGCAGTCTGTTGTGTCGAGACATACGATGGTGGTTTCGATGCATGTCGAGTCCGGCAGGCGCAGCATGCCGCTGACACCCGCAGAGATGGTAATCTCGAAACCGGCGACTTCCTGGAGAATGTTGGTGAGATAGACCGACACGTGGTACGTGCTATCGACCGGACTGACATTGGTGTCGCTGACCTGCAGGATGATCTCCGGCACCACGGCTCCCCCCGCAGCCGGCACCGATGGCGTCTGTGCCGCAGCCATCAGGAAGAACGGCAACAGGGCGATCAGCATTGCGCGCCCCGTACGCTTGAACCCACCCAGGTGGCGTTCCTTCACCTTTTGACGACTCCTCTGCTCTTGCGCACCCGGCCCCGAGCCGGCGCGGTGGGCGGCGATGTGCCCGGGCATCCATGCCCGGCTGCCGCCCCGTGGCTCATCAGACCATTGCGGGGGTCCGACTCCTCCACCTCGACCCCGGACCGCCCTGGCCCGGGTGAGGCCACGGCCACTCCACCGACACACTCCGCCATGTCGTATTCCGATCGGCAAATCCAATGCCGTCTTACGGTTGGAATGTGACCATCTAACTCCGCCCAGGAGGCTATATCTCGGTCGCGGGACCGTGGCGGGATTCAACTGAGTATAACGAGACAGACAGGGGATCGTCAAGCTTCAAGCGCCCGGTCGCATTGACCCCGCACTATTACGCAGCGTCTTGCACAATCGGGCCAATGCCGGGGCCAGAAGAGATGAAGGCGCGGCGACCGCCGGTCAGGAGCCTTGCTGCGACAATTCCGCCAGGAGGTT
>JAUVRN010000229.1 GCA_030597645.1 Candidatus Zixiibacteriota bacterium | reverse complement strand
CCAGCAGCAGATCGCCGACGGTGCCGATTTCGCCGAACTCGCCGAGCAGTATACCATGGATCCGACCGGGACGAGTACCGGGGGCGACCTGGGCTGGTTCGGTCGGGGTGCGATGGTCAAAGCGTTCGAGGACGCGGCGTATGCGCTGGACATCGGCGCCGTGTCTGAACCCGTCCAAACACAGTTTGGATTCCACCTGATCAAGCTCGAGGACAAGCGCCCCGCCGCGGACGACGAGGGCGAATTTGAAATTCGGGCCCGGCACATCCTCATCACAGCGGAAGTTTCTCAGCAGACCGTCGACTCTCTGGTCCGCGCGGCCGAGGACTTTGCTATCGCGGTGCGGGAGGGCGTTGTGGAATTCACGCAGGCCGTGGTACAGGAACGGGGCGGCCAGTGGTATCAGTCCCGGGGCACCCAGCGCAATGACAACCTGCCGCTCGTCGGCTCCGCACCGGACGTAAAGGCCTGGGCCTTTGGAGCCGAGCCCGGATCGATTTGCGACCCCATCGACGACGGGGGCAAGTTCGTCGTCGCCCGGCTCGACGAGCGACGGGAGGCCGGTTTCGCGGGTCTGGATGAAGTGGAATCACAGGTGCAAAGCCGCTGGATCGCCCTGCAGGCGCGTGAGTTGGCGCGACCCCAGGCCGATTCGCTGTTGGCCCTGGCCCTGGACGGAGCCGTCATGAGGGAGTTGGCAGCCGGAGGCAACGTCACGCTGACCACGACCGGACTTTTTTCACGCAACACCAACGTGGCCCAGGTAGGCAGATCACCGCTGTTCAGGGGCAGGGGGTTCAGGAGGACGGGGGAGGACCCGTGGAGTGACCGGATTCAGCGGGAAGCCGGCTGGGCCATCATCCACCTGCGGGAGATGCAAAAGGCCGACGTGGCGGAGCTGGCAAACGTCCGGGACAGCGTCGCCGCGCAGCTCCTGCAGACCAAGCAGAACACCGCTTTTTCCAAGTGGGTCTCGGACCTGTACCTGGCGGCAGATATCGTGGACTACCGCGTGGAGATCTACGGCTCGATGTAACAACGTGAGCCTTGACTGACCATCAAGAGAACAGGCCCGGGGATCCCCGGGCCTGTGTCTTGACGGCCTGCATTTCAGCCACGACCTGTATGATCCGGCGTGTCATCCCAGCTCTCTGTGACCGGATCTCCATCGCATCACTAGTTCGATCCCCTCTTGCCGTTTTTCCCGTTGCCACCGGGCTGGTAGCGATCGGTGATGTCCGAGCTGTCCGCCAGATGCTGCACTACGAACTTCTCCGGGTGAAGCAGCGTGTCCCGGATCACTTCGATGTGATACCGAAACCGCCGGGCCCAGGCCTGAATGCGGTCCGTATCGCCGTCGGTCAAGAAATCGCCCACCTCGGGCGTCACGGTGAGAATGAACTTCTTGAATTTGCCCGCCGCGCGCGCGCGCAGGAACCAGCGCTCGATTTTGGCCGCCAGCAGTTCCGATGAGAGAATGCGGCCGATTCCGTTACACGTGGGACACGGTTCGGAAAAGGAGTGCATAAGACTGGGCCGGACGCGTTCTCGCGTCATCTCGATCAGGCCAAAGTCGGAAATGGGCGAAATCGATCGCTTGGCGCGGTCGTTGCGGAAGGCCTTGCAAAACTCATCGTACACCTGGCGTTTGTGATCGCGGTTGTACATGTCGATCAGGTCGACCACGATGAGGCCGCCGATGTCCCGCATGCGTACCTGCCGTGCCACCTCCTTGGAGGCTTCCAGGTTGGTCTTGAGCACGGTCGTGCTCTGATCGGTTTTGCCCACGAAACGGCCGGTGTTGACGTCGATCGTGACCAGCGCTTCGGTCTGGTCGATCACCAGGTAGGCGCCGCCCTTGATCCAGATCCGGCGCTCGAACATGCGGTCGATTTCGCGCTCGATGCCGTAGCGGTCGAAAAGCGGCTGCGGTTCGTTGTAGAGCTCGACGTGTTTGCGCATCTCAGGCGCCAACTGCTTCATGTAGCCCATCAGGTTGCTGTGCTCGTCACGACTGTCCACCACGATGCGCCGGACGTCATCGCTCAGCAGGTCCCGGACCAGGCTGGATGTGACACCGCCTTCGCTGAACACGCGCGCCGGCGCCGGCTTTGACGCGTCCTCGGACTTGACCTTTTCCCAGGCGTCGACCAGTGCCTGGATGTCGTCCCGAAAATCCGCTTCGTCGGCGTTCTCGGCCACGGTGCGGATGATGAGGCCGTATCCATCCGGCTTGACGGCCTGCGCGACACGGCGAAGCCGCCGCTTTTCGGCCCAGGACGTGATACGCTTGGACACGCGGATGGCGGATTCGTTGGGCATCAGCACGGTGTAGCGCCCGGCCAGTGACAGCTGGGTCGTGACCCGCGGGCCCTTGGTGCCGATCTGTTCCTTGACGATCTGCACCCGCACTTCCTGTCCGCGCTTGAGGGTGTCCTGAATGGGTGCACGATCGGCCTTCTTCGTGATAATCGGGCCGCTGTCGTCGTTTTCGTCCTCGTATTCCTCTTCCTCTTCGTCCCCTTGAACGCCGATGTCGGTGACGTGAAGGAAAGCGGCCTTTTCGAGTCCGATTTCGACGAACGCCGCCTGCATGCCGGGCAGGATGTTGGCTACCGTGCCCTTGAAAATCGCCCCGACGAGGCGCTCCTGCTGGGGACTTTCCACCAGTAGTTCCGCCAGGATGTCGTTTTCCTTGATGGCGATGCGCGTCTCGTGCGGCGTGGCGTTAATGAAAATATCTGTATTCAGATGGGGGTCGCGCGGAATCACGCCGGCACCGCGCTGCGGTCGGCGGCCTCCCCGCCGGCCCGAATTGCGTGTGCGTCCCTCTGTTCGTTGCCTTACGGCCATAGTGGTCTCACGTCAAGCGGTCGAACCGGGTTCCCGCCGCGAGGGGGCGTCCGCGTAACCACGCCGACGCGGGCATCACGCCCTTGCCCTCGGGCTGAAGCTGCCTCAGATAGAGCGTGCCCGCGGATGTCGCAACGGCGAGTCCGCGAACGGCGCCCGGATCCGTCACGGTTCCGGGCTCGGCGGCGGCAGGCTTCGTATCAAATTCGGTTTCGAGCAGCTTGATCATCTTGCCTTCGAGTCGGATAACGGCCCCGGGGGCCGGGGCAAGCGCGCGCACTCTGTGGTGCGACGTTCGCGCCGGCTGATCCCAGCGTACGGGCCGATCGTCCGGTGTGAGTTTTGGCGCTCGTGTAGCGAGCGCATTATCCTGGGGTGTGGGCTGAAGGGTACCGGCTTCGATGCCGTTCAACGTTTGGACAGCCAGTTCCGCACCAAGGTGCGCGAGACGCCCGGTGAGCGTACCCGCGTTGTCGGCGGAGTTGATGGCCATCGTGCGCTGCAGCAGGATACCCCCGCGGTCGACGCGCCGGACGATTTGAAAGGTCGTCACGCCCGTCTGCTCGGCACCATCCATCAACGCGCGGGCAATGGGCGCCGCGCCGCGATATCGGGGCAACAGCGACGCGTGCACGTTGATGGCGCCATGCTGCGGCAGGCCGAACAGGACCTCGGGCAGGATCCGGAAGGCCACGACCAGCAAAAGGTCGGGCCTGAGCTCGTGGACCTGCTTTAGAAACGCCCTGTCGTCGAGCGATTCGGGCTGATAGATCCCGGTGCGCATCGACGTGGCCGCCTGCTTGACGGGCGAAGGCCGCAACGTGCGACCCCGGCCCTGGGGACGATCGGGTACGGTTACCACGCCCACGAGGCGGTGACCGCTCTGCGCCACGGCTTCCAGTGACGGAACAGCAAAGGCTGGTGTGCCGCAAAAAAGTACGCGCAGGTTCACCGTCCGGGTGGCCGGGTTCCCCCGAGTGTGCCGCGGTTCACGCGGTCTCCCCCTTCTTCTGGCGTCGCGTGATCTGTTTGAGCCGGGCGGCAACCCGCATACGGCGCACGGCGGAAAGGCCGTCAACATACAAGACGCCGTTCAGGTGATCGAACTCGTGCAAAAGGACCCGCGCGAACAGACCGGAGACCTCGACTTCCTTCGTCCGACCGTCCAGCATCTGATAGCGCAATACGGCCTCTTCGGCTCGAATCACCTGCAGGTATAGTCCGGGAAATGACAGGCACCCTTCTTCGCCGCTCACCGGTTCGCCCGCGCGAACGACTTCGGGGTTGATCACGGCCAGTCTCGGTCCACCCGGTTGCATCTGCGACAGGTCGACCACAAAAATGCGCCTGGTCTCACCGATCTGGTTGGCGGCGAGTCCGATACCGTGCGCATGCTGGAGCGTATCGAACAGATCGTCCACGAGTGCGCGAGTGGCCGGGTCGGCCGGATCAACCTCTGTCGATCGGGTGCGCAGAACCGGATCGCCGAACAGGCGAATGCCGCGTTGTGCCACCGGACTATCTAGTCGGTGCCCTCGACGGACCCCGCAACGGAACTTCGTAACACCTCAAGTTTGAGGTCGCCGTCCCCTACCTTCAGCACCACGGATTT
>JAUVRN010000156.1 GCA_030597645.1 Candidatus Zixiibacteriota bacterium | reverse complement strand
GTCTCGTCGTGATCGTCAATTACGGATGTGCGGGGCTGTTTTTGATGCTGTTCGCGCTGGGAACGTACAACGGGTGGAATCCTCTGCTCCTGATCGCCCTCGTCGCCACGCTGATCACCATGCTTGCGAGCTTTGTGCTGCTCCATCTGAGAACACGTCTGTGGTGGCTGGTGCACACACGGGCGGAACATCTGGATGAGCGACAGGTTCAGACTACGCTCGACTCCCTGCGTATCTCCTACGCCATATTCTCCGCCATCGTGCTCTGCATCTTGCTCTATCTGGGCGTAACGAGTACCGGAGACTCCATGCTGATTCTCGTATTTGCCGTGATGCTCTACCTTGCGCACACGCTTCCGTCTTCGGTTCTGGCCTGGAGGGAACGAGAGATCTGAGGTGGTTACGCGGCACCGGAGAAAGGCGGCACAGACGTCGGCTTGCCGTGCTCATCCAGCGCCACCATGTTGAACTTGCCGCGCGTACAGAGACGGCGGTCACCGGTCAGCATGTTTTCCGCGTGCAGTTCCACCTCCACGACCATGGACGTCCTGCCCGTTTTGATGACGCTCGCCGTGACTTCGGCCAGTTCCCCTTCGTAGACAGGCGCCAGGAAATCCGTTCGTTCGATCGAGGCCGTGACCACGGTGGTACGACAGTAACGATGCGCGGCAATGGACGCCGCCTTGTCCATCATGGACAGGGCATGACCTCCGAAAAGCGTGCCGAGGTGATTGGTCTGGTTGGGGAAGACCAGGTCGACGAGGCAGGTCACGTGGCCTGAAGCGTGCGTCATGCCCCGATGTTAACGCGATGGGGCCTTGGGCGCCAGCAGGCTGTTGAAAAAGTGTTTTCGCAGCAAAAGACCCCTCGCGTTGAACGAGACGAGGCGGCGCTCAGGATACGCCTTCCCGATCCAATCGACACAGTATGGCTTGGCCCCCGGAAATCGGCGAGCGGAGTGCCTGCATACTGTCGTCCACGTAGTCGGTGGACCGCATTCCGTTGAGGACGCAGGAGACACCGTCGGTACCCAGCAGCACGGCGAGGGCGAGCTGCGACAGGCTCTGCTCCGAACGACTCAGACCCGCGGCAGTCAGCTCTGACCGAACCGTCCCCGCATCTTCGTGCAGCTTTCGTGCCAGAGTCTCCTGGATGCCGTCCAGTAGACGGTCCAGGTGCTCTCCAAACGCACGGCGCCACTCGTCATAGCCCGGTTGTTTGCGGAGAGTGTGATCTGCGTTCATCATCCAGGTCTCGGCCGCAGGCACCAGCGTATGGCGTATGATGGTGTTGAACGCATCCATACTGTCGACCTGGTGCATGACCGGGCCGAGCCATCCGCCCACCCCCATGCCGCCGCGCATCAGGGGAAAGTCGAACCGGTTGGCAAACGCCTCCTCATGTGAATGCAACGCGGACAGGACCGCTTCGGGATCGGCGCCTGATCGATCGAGCCCAGGCGGATCGGCCAGCCGCATCAGCCGGCCCTGGCGGACGGCATTGAGGGGACGATTGATCAGTACACCCAGTTCATGGCTCCGGGCAAAGTCGATCGCAGACTGGCCGGCGTTGTTGCACTCCAGCGCACCGCCGGGCTCGTAGAGGTTCATCGGAAGTTGAACGACTCGAAAGTGGTGAGCCGACTGAAACGACTCCGCGATGGCGAGACACCGCGACACCTGCACGAAATCCGAACGATCCGCAGGCAGGCCAAACGTGTTGGCGCTGATGCCGTACCAGCCCAGCCGCGAAGCCCGCACCTGCGACTCCAGGAACTCAAACGCCGTCTCCATGCGCCTGTAGAACACTTCGCGCGCATGGTCCACGTCGATGCCTCGGTTGGCGCAGTCCTTGAGGTAATACTCCGGATTGTGCAGCAGGAACACGTCAACGCGCTCCACACCGAGGCGCGCCCGCGACATCTCCAGCTGATCCGACAGAAACCGCGGGTGTATGCAGTGCCATACGTCCGGTGCGTACTTGACGACATCGGGATACGCATGCTGCGACGCAGTCATCTTGTGGTGACCCTGGATGTATCCTGCCTTAGTGACGATGATCCGATCATCTGGTGCGGCTGCCCGCAGCACCTCACCGATCAGAAGTTCGGATGCACCGAGGCCATAATTGGCGCTTGTGTCTATCAGGTTGCCACCGAGTTCGAGATAGCGCGCCAGCGCGGCTCGATGCTCCGAGCTGCCCTGCGTGATGCGGTAGCCACCGAACCCCAGCGGGCAACAACGCAACCCTGTATTGCCCAACGGCCTGCGTGAGGCGTGATCGAACGTCTTCATCAAGTATATTCCGCCCGGACCGCGTAACCGTTCTATAAACAACGGCCTGTTCCAGTTACATCAATCACATCCCGTGGGGGTATATAAAATGCCACAAAAGAAGCGCGCCATGCGCCGTGAAGATCTGCTCGATTTCAAGTTCGTTCGAACCTTGGACATTTCGCCGGACGGTCGCCGCGTCGTCTATGCGCGCGAGTGGATCGACGCCGAGGACAACAAGTACTACTCCAATCTCTGGATCTACGATCGCGAAGCCGACACGCACACGCAGTACACCTTCGGCAAACACAAGGATCGCACCCCGGTCTTCAGCCCGGGCGGCACGCAGATCGCCTTTTGTTCCTCGCGCGACAAGCAGGACGGCATCTACCTGATCGCGGCGGACGGCGGCGCCGAACAGGAGATCCTGAGGCGGCGCGGTTCCCTGGGCAACCTCTCCTGGTCACCCGGTGGCACGCAGCTGTTGTTTCTCTTCCGCAAGGCCTACAACGCGCCGGCCAGCGAGTCCGAGGAAGATGTCAAGGAGAGCCAGAAGGAGCCGGTATACCGGCACATCAAGCGGCTCTGGTACCGGCTCGACGGGGACGGCTGGCGTCCCGAAGACGGCTTTCATGTTTGGCGGTATGACCTGCGCAGGAAAGAGGCGGTACAGATCACACACGGTCGCTACAACGAAGAGTGCCCGCTCTTCTCTCCGGATGGCCGGTCGATCGCATTCGTGGTCAACCGCCGCAAGGATCCGGACCGGGAGTTTCTCTACCGCGACATCATCGTGTGCGACCCCAACGGCAGGCGGGAGCGCAAGCTCAACAAACCGGATGGTCCCGCCTATTCCCTCTCCTGGTCACCTGATGGCAAGTATCTGGCCTATATCGGTCACGACAACCCGCACGATGCCTGGGGGAGCACCAACGAAAACCTCTGGATCGTATCGATCTCCGGCGCCAAGGCGAGGAACCTGACCAAGAAGTTCGACACGACGCTGTACGATCCGACCATCTCCGATACCGATGATGCATTCGGCGGTCCGACGCCACCGGTCTGGTCCGCGGACAGCCGCAAACTCTACTTTGGCGCGCCGCGACACGGGTCCAACGATCTCTATTCGATCGCACGCCGCGGTGGATCGCCCCGGGTGGAGGCCCACGGCAAATGGGCCATCCAGGATTTCCGCGCGGATGCCGCCCGCAAGGTCATGGCCATGCGGATCGCCGATCCGAAATCGGCCGGCGATGTGTGGGTGATGAAGCTAAACCGGGGCCGCAGCGGCAAACCACAGCGAGTCTCCGAGGTCAATCGCAACCTGTTCCGGCAGATCGACATCGGCAAGCCGCAGTCGGTCTGGTTCCGCAGCTATGACGGCACTCGTGTGCAGGCCTGGATTCTCAAGCCGCAGAATTTTAAACAGCGGCGGAAGTACCCCGCCATCGTGCAGGTACACGGAGGACCCCGCGCACAGTACGGCAACGTGCTCTTTCACGAGATGCAGTACCTGGCGGCCTGCGGATACGTCGTGTTCTACTGCAATCCGCGTGGTTCACAGGGCTACGGCGAGGCCTTCACCAAGGCGATTATCGGTGACTGGGGTGGCCCGGACTACGAGGATGTCATGGCAGGCACCGATTTCCTCTGCGAACAGCCGTTTGTCGATCCAAAGCGCGTGGGCATCACCGGCGGTTCCTACGGTGGGTACATGACCAACTGGGCCATCGGTCATACCAACCGTTACAAGGCAGCCGTGACCCAGCGTAGTGTCGTCAACCTGATTAGCTTCTTCGGCTCCTCCGACGTCGGGTACGACACCAAAGAGGAGTTCCTCGCCACACCGTGGGATCAGTTCGACGAGCTGGTGCGCATGTCACCGCTGACATATGTCAAGAAGATGCGCCCGCCGTTGCTCATCATCCACTCGGAGCAGGATCTGCGGTGCAACGTCGAGCAGGCCGACGAGCTGTATGCCATGCTCAAGTACCTCGGCCGGACCGTAGAGTACGTGCGCTTCCCGGAAGAGCCGCACGGGCTGTCGCGGGGCGGCCGGCCTGATCGTCGCATGGCACGGCTCCGGTTTATCTCGGACTGGTTCGACAAGTATTTGAGGACGTAGACCGCAGGGGGGTGACGTCAACATCACAGGAACGGTTCCCTTACATGTCGGGAGGTAGCGCTCTATGGAAGGACTGACTGAAAAACTGACCGAATGGGCTTATTACTACGGCCCCAAGGTTTTTGCCGCGCTCGCGATCTTCATTATCGGTCGCATCGTCGTGGGGATCACCACCGGAGTCGTTCGCCGTATGATGCGCAAAGGCGGCATGGACGAGACGCTGACGAAATTCGTGGGCAGCCTCACCAAGTTCGCGCTGTTGACCATCGTGCTCATTGCGGCACTGGGCGCGCTGGGCATCCAGACCGCGTCCTTCATCGCCATCCTCGGCGCCGCCGGCCTGGCCGTCGGCCTGGCCCTGCAGGGATCCCTGTCCAACTTCGCGGCCGGCGTCCTGGTCATCGTCTTCCGGCCCTTTAAGGCGGGCGACTTCATCGAGGCGGGGGGCGTCAAGGGCACCGTGGTGGAAGTGCAGGTGTTCAACACCGTACTGAAAACGCCGGACAACAGGAAGGTGATTATTCCCAACAACGCGATTACGGCCAGCAACATCACCAACTTCTCCGCCCACGCCACGCGCCGCGTCGACATGACCTTCGGCATCGGCTACGGAGACGACATCAAGAAGGCCAAGGAGACGCTGGATGCGCTGGTGGCGGAGGATTCGAGGATTCTCAAGGATCCGGCGCCCATGGTGGCCGTGTCGGAGCTGGCCGACAGCTCGGTCAATTTCGTGGTGCGCCCGTGGGTAAAGAGGGAAGACTACTGGGGTGTGTTCTCCGGCTTCCAGGAAAAGGTGAAGACCGCGTTCGACGCGCAGGGCATCTCCATCCCCTTCCCGCAGACGGACGTGCACCTGTTCAAGGAATCAGCGTAGAAGAACAGGCAATAGTCAAGCCGGCATGCGTACGCCGAGCTGTTGTGTGACGCGTTGTACCGCGCGATGCGCGGAGACCACGCAGTCGTTGAGTCCCACGCCGCGGTAGGAATTGCCGGCGAACACCAGGCCTGGGCAACGATCTTCGGCCGCCTCGATGCGCTCCACGCGTTCCAGGTGGCCGATGTTGTACTGGGCGATGGCGCGCGGCCAGCGAAACACCTGTACGAACTCCGGATCGTCGATGATGGCGGTCAGCGAGCCCACTTCCTTCTTGAATAGATCGATCAACTCCCGGTCGGACATGTTC
>JAUVRN010000107.1 GCA_030597645.1 Candidatus Zixiibacteriota bacterium | reverse complement strand
GTTGAACCGTCCTTCGTCGTCCTCAAAGATCCTGAGATGTGCGCATTTTTCCGCCAACCACTTCGCGACGTCGGCGGAATCCCCCACCCCTGCGCCTACCAAAAGCAACAACCCCGGGCCGATCTCACCAGCTATCTGGCCGTCGACCCGGACGCGAGCCTCGGACACCCTTTGTGCCACGACCCGCATCAGCGACTCCTGCTCGGGACCCCGTGTCTCTGTCCCCGGATGGACGGAGTCAGGGAACCGGCGTGTCCTCGAATACCGGAAGCTCGCCGTTCAAGAAGCGAAGCATGGCCTCCGCATCATCGGCAAACTCCGACTCCGGATAGTCCTTGATGACGCGCTCAAACGCCACTCGGGCACTGTCCGGCTGGTCGAGCTCCTCAGAAAACACGAATCCGATCAAAAACTGTGCCTTGTAGTTGGACGAGCTCTCTGGATGCTCCTGGAGAATGCGACGGTAGTAGTCGATGGCCTCTCCCGGGCGTTTCTGATGCTCCGCAGCCCGTGCCGCCAAATAAAGCTCGTCCACGGTCGAGGGCGCACCCGGTGTTGCCAGGTCCCCCGCAGCCGCCGGCTCGCCGGCAGATTCGGAGGACGACCCGCTGCACCCCAGAGCCAGCGCTACCCCTGCCGCCGCCACAAATCTCCGCCAGCCTAACATGCCCTCTTCTCTGTTCTGGCCCAAGTATTTACGGGACTGAGCAGCAGGGGTCAAGCTGAATCAGCGCAATTCCATGGGAGATGGGGAAACCATGTCGTCGGACCGCCCCGCGGCCAAAAATACCGAAGGCCGGACGGATCGCCCGGCCTGAGAGTCGTCTGGAGGCCTTGCCGGTGTTGTGGAAGCTAACTGCGCCGCCGGCGATACGCGGCACCCAATCCAACCAGGCCCGTGCCCAGCAGGATCAGCGTTCCCGGCTCAGGAATTGTCCCCGTCGGAGGGTCGTCCACACGGAAGAGGTAGATTATGCCTGACGGCGTCGCTCCATACTGATTCCGACCATCATGGACGTATGTATCGACGTTGTTGTCGAGATGCGGACGGAACGGATACCGGGAAATCCCGAAATCACGGAGTTGTGTGTCAAACGCACTCTCGGGTAATGCGAAGGCCTGGTGGTCCGAGAGTTCAAGCGCCGGGGAGCGCAGCGCGTCGGCCCCCAGCATCGGCTGCAGCTGAACCGCAGCGACGCCCGTGACCATCACGCCGACCAGCAGTATGGCCTGAATGTGAATCCTGATCAGTTTGCGCATCTGGTTCCTCCCCATTCCATTCGGAACTTCTATGGCGAATGCACATATTCCATTGGCGTATTACAGCAATCGACTTGCCAATCTCTCAGCAAACGGGGGTGGCCACACCTAATTGACTGCCACACAATCCACTACCACCACCCACGAATGGGTCACTTTCGACTGGTTGCAAGCTGCAGCGAAAGTGTAACTGTTCAGATTGTCGACGCTTCTGCGCCACATGGCCCGATCCCAGAGTTATCCAATTGTGCACCAACGGCTTAGTTGGATATCTCTCACTGTACTGGTGGCCGCACACTTGAGCGGCGGTTATGACACTCCGGCCATTTCGGCCTGCGCATTCCCGGTAACTTCCGCGGTGCCCGCCTCAAGTTCAATTTGGCCGTCCACTGCAACGACCATTAGCGATTGCCCGGACCGGACCCGCCCGGACAGGACTGCCTCAGCAAGCCGATGAGTGATCTCGGTCTGAAGCACCCGCTTGAGTGGTCTCGCACCGAAGGCAGGGTCATAGCCCCACAGCGCGAGCTGTTCGGCCGCGGCATCGGTGAGTTCCAGTGCAATGCCCTGCCGGGCAGCCCGGCCCGCGATCAGCGCAAACTGGAGCCGCACGATGCGGGCAATCGCCTCCCGATCCAGGGGATGAAAGACGATGGTCTCATCGATTCGGTTCAGGAACTCCGGGCGCAGGGTCCGCTTGAGGAGCTCCAGGAGTTCCTCCTGGAGCCGGTCATAGGAAGCGCCCTCCTCGGTCAGAGCCAGGATACGATTCGCCCCGAGATTGGACGTCATGATGATCAACGTGTTCTTGAAATCGACCACCCGACCCTGATTGTCGGTGAGCCGACCGTCATCCAACAACTGGAGAAGGAGGTTGAAGACGTCGTGGTGCGCCTTTTCAATCTCGTCCAGCAGGATGACGGAGTAGGGCCGGCGCCTGACCGCCTCCGTCAGCTGTCCGCCCTCATTGTAGCCGACATAGCCGGGCGGTGCACCGATCAGCCGGGATACGGAGTGCCTCTCCATGTACTCGGACATGTCCAGGCGCACCATCGCACCTTCGTCACCGTAGAGAAACTCAGCCAGCGCCCTTGCCAGTTCCGTCTTGCCCACACCCGTGGGACCGAGGAACAGGAACGACCCGAGCGGCCGCTGCGGATCCGCCAGCCCCGCGCGGGCGGACCGCACCATCTGTGCAACCGATCGCAGAGCGTCGTCCTGCCCTACCACCCGTTCACGCAAATGATCCTCGAGATGCAAGAGACGCTCTGTTTCGCTCTCACTAAGCCGTGACACGGGAATACCTGTCCACTGGGCCACCACGCCGGCCACATCGTCGGCGCTCACTTCTTCGGTGAGCAGCTTGCGGTCCCTCTGCAGTTCCCCCAGGCGGGTACCTTCGCGTGTCAGCTCTTCCTCCCGGGCCGGGATGTCGCCATAGCGAAGCCGGGCCGCACCATCGAAATCGGCCTCTCTTTCGGCTCGATCCGCGTCCGTCTTGAGCCTTTCGATATCCTCATTGAGCTGGCGGATTCGTCCCACCGCGACCTTTTCAGCCTGCCATTGCAGGCGCAGGGATTCCGCGTTGCTCTTGAGTTCACCAAGCTCGAGTTCGAGGGACTCCAGCCTGACGCGTGCGCTCCTGTCCTTCTTGATCGCGGCGCGTTCGATCTCCAGGCGGCGTATGCGCTTCTCCACTTCCTCCAGCTCCGGCGGCATGCTGTCGATCGCCAGCCTCAGCTCCGCCGCGGCTTCATCCATCAGGTCGATCGCCTTGTCGGGCAGGAACCGGTTGGAGATGTATCGATCCGACAGCGTCGCAGCAGCCACCAGCGCATCATCGGAGATCTTGATGCCGTGGTGAACCTCGTACCGCTCTTTGAGCCCGCGTAGAATGGCGATCGTGTCTTCGACGTCCGGCTGGTCCACATACACGGGTGCAAAACGCCGTTCCAGGGCCGCGTCCTTCTCGATGTGTTCGCGGAACTCGTCGAGCGTCGTGGCACCGATGCACCGCAGGTCACCGCGCGCCAGTGCGGGCTTGAGCATGTTGGAGGCATCCATGGCACCGCCCACGGCGCCCGCGCCCACCAGCGTGTGAAGCTCGTCGATGAATAGAACGACTCGTCCGTCGGCGGCCGTGACTTCCTTGAGCAGCGCCTTGAACCGCTCTTCAAACTCGCCGCGGTACTTGGTTCCTGCCAGGATGGCGCCCAAATCCAGCGATAGCACGCGGCGATCGCGCAGGGACTCCGGCACGTCACCCCTGGCGATGTGGAGGGCCAGCCCTTCCGCGATCGCGGTCTTGCCGACACCCGGCTCACCGATGAGCACCGGGTTGTTCTTGGTCCGCCGCGACAGGATCTTGAGCACGCGGCGGATCTCCTCGTCACGGCCGATTACCGGATCGAGTTTGTCGGCTCGGGCCAGTGCCGTCAGGTCACGGGTGTACTTTTCCAGCACCTGGTACTTGCTCTCCGGTTCAGGGTCGGTGACGCGTTGATGTCCCCGTACCGACTGAAGCGCCGCCATGATCGCGTCTTCGGTCAGTCCGTGACGGCGCAGCAGGTCTCCCGCGGAATCCGTGGATGAGGAGAGTGCCAGCAACAGGTGCTCCACCGAGAGATACTCGTCGTTGAACCGGGCCATCTGCCTGCCGGCCCGCGTGAATACGTCTCTCAGCGCGGCGGACGGAATGCGGTCAGCCACACCCGAGACCACGGGCTGTGTCTCGAGTTGTCGCTCGATCTCCTGCTTGATGGGCTCCGCGGCACCCTGGCTACTCCGCGTCAATACAGTGGCGATACCTTCGCCATCCTGGAACAACGCCCAGAGCAGATGCAGCGGCGTCACTTCGCTCGACTGCAACTCATCGGCCCTGGCTACGGCCGCGGCCAGGGCCTCCCGACTTCGTTCCGTCCACTTGCTGAGATCCGTCACTTCTATGTCACCTTTCCTGGTCTTACTTCTCGTCTACGACTTCGTAGTCCGCTTCGATTGGGCCACTGCTCTCCGTCTCCGGTTCCGATGAGCCGCCGTTCGGACCGTTTGACGGGGCACCCTGTGGCGTTTCCTGGGCCTGCTGGTACATTCCCTCCGCGGCTTGCTGCCACACCTGCTCGAGATCATCGGCTGCGCGTTTGATTTCGCCGGCGTCGGTGCCCTTGAGTGCTGTTTGAACCCGCTCGGCAGCCGCTTCCACGCGGGCCGACTGATCGGGCGGCACCTTATCTCCGTATTCCTTGAGCTGTTTATGGATCTGGTACGCCAGCCCGTCGGCCCGATTGCGGATATCCACTTCTTCACGCCGCTTGCTGTCTTCCTGGGCGTGCTGTTTGGCGTCGTCGACCATCCGCTCGATCTCGGCTTCGGACATACCGCTACCGGCCTCGATGCGAATCTTCTGCTCCTTCCCCGTGGCACGGTCTTTGGCCGTGACGTGCAGAATACCGTTGGCGTCGATGTCGAACGTCACCTCGATCTGCGGCACGCCACGCGGTGCGGGCGGGAGACCATCCAGGTGAAAGCGCCCAATCGTCTTGTTGTGGATGGCGATCTCGCGCTCGCCCTGCAGCACGTGCACTTCCACTGTGGTCTGGCTGTCTTCGGCTGTACTGAATGCCTCCGATTTGCGCGTCGGAATAGTCGTGTTCCGGTCGATCAGACGAGTGAACACGCCGCCCTTGGTCTCGATGCCCAGCGACAAAGGTGTGACATCCAGCAGGAGCACATCCTTGACGTCACCCGCCAGCACGCCCCCCTGAATGGCCGCGCCTGTGGCTACGACCTCGTCCGGGTTGACGCCCCTGTGGGGTTCACGCCCGAAGAGCTCCTTGACTGTGGCCTGACCGCGCGGCATACGCGTCATGCCCCCGGCCAGGATGACCTCCTGAATATCGGACGCCGTCAGGCCGGCATCGGCGAGCGCCTTCTGGCATGGCTCTACCGTCCGCTCGATCAGGTCCTCCACGAGTTGTTCCAGGCGGGCCCGCGTGAGTTCCACGTTGAGGTGCTTGGGGCCGTTCTGATCTGCCGTAATGAACGGCAGGTTGATCTGCGTCGTCGTTGCGGTGGACAGCTCGACCTTGGCCTTTTCCGCAGCCTCCTTGAGTCTCTGGAGCGCCATGGCGTCCGCACCGAGGTCGATCCCTTCGGCCTTCTTGAACTCGTTCACCAGCCAGTCGATGATCTGCTTGTCGAAGTCGTCCCCACCCAGGTGCGTATCACCGTTGGTGGAGCGGACCTCGAACACACCGTCGCCGATCTCCAGGATAGAGATGTCAAACGTGCCTCCGCCCAGGTCGAACACGGCGATCTTCTCGTCGGTCTTTCGGTCCAGACCGTACGCGAGCGCCGCGGCGGTCGGTTCGTTAATGATCCGGCGCACGTTCAGTCCCGCGATACGGCCGGCATCCTTGGTCGCCTGCCGCTGACTGTCGTTGAAGTAGGCCGGCACGGTGATCACCGCTTCGGTGACCTTTTCGCCGAGGTAGTCTTCGGCGGTCTGCTTCATCTTCCCAAGGATCATAGCCGAGATCTCGGCCGGCTCGTGTTCCGTTCCTGCCATTTTGATGCGAACCTGGCCGTCGGATCCCTCCGTGACCTTAAATGGAAAGTTCTTCGCTTCCTCGGTGACTTCGCTGAACTGCCGCCCGATGAATCGCTTGGCCGAGAACACGGTGTCGAGCGGGTTGGTTACAGCCTGACGCTTGGCCACCTGCCCCACCAGTCGCTCTCCAGCCGAATTGACCGCGACCACCGACGGTGTCGTGCGCGCGCCTTCGCTATTGGGCAGCACCTTCGGTTCCTGCCCCTCCATCACCGCGACGCAGGAATTGGTGGTACCCAGGTCTATGCCTATGATTTTGCTCATATCTTCTCACCTCTCCTTGTTTTTCGTTGTGGCCGCCCGACGCCTGCACTTCTCAGATGAGAAAGGGCGGGTATAATACCGCCCCGCCCTTCTTCCCTGGTTGTCCGTGTGCAGCGAGGGTCAGCTCTTTATTTCGATCTCCCGCGGCTTGACTTCTTCTGCCTTGGGGATCACGACTTCCAGCACGCCGTCCCTGTACGAGGCTTCCATCTGGTCGGCGAGGACGGTGGCCGGGAGGGTAAAGCTGCGCGTGAACGTCCCGTAGGTGCGCTCCACGCGATGAAAGTTGGCATCCTTGTCTTCGGACTGGCTCTTGCGCTCACCGCGAATGGTCAGGCGGTTGTCCTCGACGTTGATGTGCATGTCTTTCTTGTCGAGCCCGGGCAGGTCGGCACGAAGTACCAGCGCCTTGTCCGTCTCCTCCACATCCACCCTGGGTGACCAGTTGCAGCTTTCAGGACCGCGTTCGAGCTGCGTGTCGCTGAAGAACGAGTCGAAGATCCGGTCCAGGCGATGGTGCGTCTGCCACGGACCGCGCATCGGCGCAAATTTTACGAGTGTCATATTCAAACCTCCGTTTTGGTTTCGTTTTCTTTGCATTGCTGCCGGTATGTATATCAAGCG
>JAUVRN010000343.1 GCA_030597645.1 Candidatus Zixiibacteriota bacterium | reverse complement strand
GGCGCGCCCAATGGCATGGACCACACTCCAACCCGTCAACCGCGTCAAGCCTTCGCTCACTCCCAGGAGGCGCCCGCTCGCCAGCAGGGTGATGGTGACGGAGTCCGGTGAGGCCATGAAGGCCTTGGCGTACTTCTCCGCAGATTGCTTTGACGCGGTCTGGGCAGGGGTGGCCGTTGAGTGGGCTCGTTTCGTCGATTTCTTTTTTGCCGTGGCTGGCATGAGCAACTCCAGGTTCTAGTGTCGTGAGAGGTGACAATGCCGCGATTATTCGTGATTGGCAAACGAAGAATCGTGTTTCCACGAGATTTCATGGTCGCAGGGAATCTGCGGTGAGACTGCATAGCACTGTAATACAACAGCTTATGTGGACTGATGCATTTTGGCACGACGTTTGTTTGGTAGTTTGTGCGCCATTTCGTGGCGCTTTCGCGGCAGGCATGGCCGGCCCGAGTAAAGAGGGTGCAGGCTCCAGGCTGCGGGGCCCCGTTACTCAGGTTGCGCTGCTTCTGGGGGAGCCGCCTGACAGGGAGGAAGCATGGTACTAGGGGCGCATGTGTCGGCTGCGGCCGGCCTGCGTAAGGCGGTGGATCGGGCGCTGAAGCTCGAGGTGGACGCTGTTCAGCTCTGCACGCGCAGTGCGACGCGGTGGTTTACGCCGCCCCTCGAGCCCGATGAGGTGCTCGGGTTTCGTCATAAGGCCGCCCGTTTCAGCCGGTCCAATCTCCTAGCCCTGGCCAGCGCGTTAATCAATCTGGCCGCATCCGACGAAGCGATTCACAAGCGCTCGCTGGACGCACTGTACGATGAGATCATGCGCGCCGAGGCGCTCGGCATGGCCTGGGTCGTAGTGGCCGCCGGCAATCACGGTGGACAGGGCGAGGAATGGGGCGTACGGCGCGTCATTCAGTCACTCAACAGGGTGCTCGATCGCACGCGCAATTTCCGCTGCGGCGTACTCCTCGAAGCGGGAGCCGGCGACGAGAATGCGCTGGGCAGCGACTTCGATCAGCTGGCACGCATTCGCCGGCGGATTGACGATGGCCGCCGTGTGGGTGTCTGCCTCGACACGGCCAAGCTGTTCGCCGCGGGATACGACTTTCGTGATCTTCCGACGTACCGTCAGACCACAGACGAGCTTCAGCGCACGATCGGACTCAAGCACGTGCACGCTCTGCACATCAACGATTCGCTCTATCCACTGGGGAGCCACAGAGCCGCCAGTACGCACATCGGTGAGGGCGAGATCGGATCGGACGGCTTTGCCTTCTTCATGACCGACGAACGCGTGGCCAGGCTGCCCATGATCATCGACACGCCGCACGGACCCGAGGGCGAGGAAGATGTCCGCAACCTCAACAGGCTGACATCACTGTTGGGTACGGTCTCTGTGCAGGCGAACTGAGGGTAACCAGATTCAACCGCGGGTCTGAGCGCGCCTGCGGTGGCCCGAGCCTCTTGGGTGGGGCGTTGCGATATTCCCGTGACGCCCCACCCTGGCCGGGCCGTTTTTTGTAGCTTGCGCTGGATGCCCTCAGAGAAGCGTGCAGGCATCGCAGGGCGGCGTGCCACCCTTGAACACGTAATTCACCAGGTAGATGATGTCGCCCGAGTCGACCTCTCCGTCACAGTCCGCGTCTCCGGCTTCCACCACGGGCAGCGGGGGCGAACCGCTCCTGAAGACAAAGTCGACCAGTGCAATGATGTCCGCCGATGTCACGACGCCGTCGACGTTGACGTCGGCCGTGACCGCGATCGGACAGACCGCGAGCCGAAACTGTGTCTCAGCCCAGTCGCCCGTGCCGCAGTCGTTGGTCGTGTTCACGCGCCAGAAGTAGTTGGCCGAGTCGGGCAGGCCGCTCACGGTCACGAGGGTGCCGGCCAGGTTCGAGTCTATCAGGGGCGACGCGTAGCTTCCGTCGGCATCGAGCTGGACGCGATACGTCAGGGCATCTCCCACCTCAGACCAGGTCAGATCGAAGGTCACCACGTCAATGGTGTCCGTCGGTCCGGGCGCCAGGCCGACCGGTGCGGTCGCGGTCGCACAATGGGCGTCCAGGAAGTAGACATCGGAGTACTCCGTCGAATCGCCTTCTGTCCGGAAGGCTTTGACGCGCCAGAAATACGGACCGGTGGCCAGCGGTGACGGCGGCACGAACTCATGGTCCGTCAGTCCCGAGAACTCGTAGTCGAGCGAACTGAACGCGGCGTCCCTGGACAGTTCGAGCCGGTAGGAATCCTCTGTTTCGTGCCAGCAGGTGGACCACGTGAACGTCGGCAGGCTGTCCTTCGTCACCGTGCTGTCTTCCGGGAGGTAGAGGCGGGGTTTGAGGAACGGAATGTCAAACCGGGCGGCAAAGGCGTCCTGGTTCCCGTGGCGCGTGTCCCTCCAGACCGCTACGACCTGGTCGTGAAACGCATGGACCGCGATGTATTCCGCGATCAAGCCCGCCATCACCGCGGACGTTGGTTCGTCACCGGGGTCCTCCCAGTCGATGGCCGGCTGTGCGGCCGCCCTCAGGCTGGCGGTTGCCAGGGCGCTAGGATCGATCGATACCTCCGACACGCGGTAGTTCGTGATAAACGTCTCCGCCCCGTCGAACGACGCGGTGAAGAAGCAGTCGAACGTGCGGTGCCCGACAGGATCCGTGCGCTGATCGTAGAACACCATGGTCAGGACGCCGTCCTGGTTGACCGTGAGCCAGGGATGGAACTGGTCGATATTGTTGCCGGGCGGGTCGTCGTTGACCACTGCCGGTGCCGCCCAGGTCAGCCCGTTGTCCGTGGACTTGCGGATCTGGATGTCGGTCTCGCCGTTGAACCCGCTGACAAACTGCGTGTGCGCGATGTAGATCGTACCGTGGTACGGCCCGCCGGACAGATCGGCATCGGCAATCGGGAAACCGTACACATTGACGCCGCCGTCAACCACCTCGAAGTAGGCGTTGGAGGAGAACACGGCTTCGTCCGGCGTAAAGGTGAAGCCCCCATTGGTCGAGTAGGCATGTCGTATGGCATAGGACTGTGACAGCGGAACGCTGCACGAGCTGTCGATGTCGTACCCCGACCAGAACACGTGTACGGATCCGTCCGCATTGACTACGGGTATGGAGCCCTGACCCTGCGAAAAGGTGCCGCAGCTCGATGTGACCACCGGACCGACCGTGATCGGCGAAAAGAAGGTCTGAGCGCCGTTGGTGGACCGTACGAAGTTGATGACCGCCGGTGTGGCATTGGGAAACCGGGTCCATGACATGTAGTAGTTGCCGTCGTTGATTCCACCCGTCCGGTCGACGGTCGTGAACTGCTTGTCTTCGAACCACGGGCCTGCCGACGCCGTGTGAACGGGCGATCCCCAGGAGGCTCCGTGGTCTGTGG
>JAUVRN010000386.1 GCA_030597645.1 Candidatus Zixiibacteriota bacterium | reverse complement strand
GCATAGGGGCATTTCTGTTCGGCAGCCTCTTCGTCGCGTCCTTCAACATCGACATCGGGACCGCGTGCACGGCCACCGCGGCAAGCCTCGGCAACATCGGCCCTGGCCTGGGCCAGGTGGGAGCCATCGAACACTATGGCTGGATGCCGACCCAGGTTCAACTGATGCTCAGCCTGTTGATGATCCTGGGACGCCTGGAGCTGTTTACGGTGCTCGTTCTGCTGCTGCCGCCCTTCTGGCGGCGGTAACCGTGGTGCCGCCCCGTGTCCCGAGTCAAGGGCCACCGGGGCCCGGCAGAATAGCTGATGAATTCCTGACTCAGGATACTACGATTCGAGCTGGCGAATCTTCAGATACAGCAGTATCGCGACGAACGAAATAATCAGGGTCGAAATCAGCAAGCCCCACCGACGGAAGGCGGACTCCGCCAGCTTTTCGTGTGCCGCCTCCGTGACGCCCGCGAGCACGAGCATGCCCGAGTCGACCTTGGTCTGCACGACCGAATCGTCGAACGAGTGCACGAGTGTGTGTGCCTGAATAGTCTGCTGCCTCACGTCTTTGAGATTGTAGCGCGCTTCCTCGACAAACATACCTTTGCGCTCGGCCACCGCCAGCAGACTGTCTGCGTGGTGGTAGCCGTCCTCCAGGCGTGTCAGGTGACCCTGCATGGCCACCGCCGTGGCGATGCCGCGTGTGCCGTCGTCAGCACTGTGACAGTCCAGACAAATCGACTGATCGCCGTCACCCAGGTTTTCCGTCCCGAGCATCGTAATGTCGTGCACGCCGTGGCATGTCTCGCAGGCAGGGATGTCCTGCTCCTTGAACGCGGCGCGATGCGGACTCTGCGCGAACAGGTCGGCGTTGAACGCGTGACAGTTGCCGCACACGTTGGGGATCGAGCCCACCATGGGCGGGCTGGCGGCATGATTGCCGTGGCAGTCGTTGCACGCCGGCGCGCCCAGGTCGTGTTCGACGAGAAGCGCCTGGCCGTGCACGCTGGCTTCGTACCGGGCGTACTGGTCCGACCTGATGCCGTACGGAGCCATGTACTCCTCGTCGGCGTGACAGCGGGCACAGGTGCCGGGAATATTGAGCGCGTACACGCCGGAGGTCGGATCATTGGCCGGCTTCATGTCGTGCGGCACGTGGCACGAGGCGCACTGGGCCACCTTCTTGTCGCCTTTTGCGTTGCGCTCACCGTGTACGCTCGACCGGTACTTGTCGTACTGGTCGATGGGCAGCCCGGGATTGTACTGCTTCATGTACATCGCGTCGCTGTGGCAGCGGGCGCAGTACTTCGGCACGTCAAGCGGATCCAGCTTCCCGTGGAATCCTTTCTTCGGGTCCATGCTCTCATCCGGATCGTCTGAGGTCGGATCGCCACCATGGCAATCTGCGCAACCGAGGCCTGCGGCCGAGTGAACGTCCGTCTTGAACTGCTCGACCGGAGCCGCCAACTCGTCGTCGAGTTCGACGTGGCAGGCGACGCACTGATCCTCGGCTTGTAGCATTGTCGGTGCGGCGAGTACAGCGGCCATCGCGGCACACAGCCAGGCGATTCGGGAGAGCCGGCTCACAGGAAGTACCCCTTGAGTGTGAACGCCACGATGTAGATCACGATAACGACGCCGATGCGAAAGAGCCAGCGGCTCTGGCGGCCGTCCGGCGTACCGCGGTCGATGAAGGGTACCAGCAGCCAGAGCAGTCCGCCCAGCGTAAACATGAGGATACCGAAGAGTTCGCCCTCGATGATCCACATGTGGGCCGGCAACAGCTTGAGGGTCTCGAACATGAACATAAAGAACCACTCGGGCCGGATGCCCGCGGGTGCCGGCGCGAACGGATCCGCCTTGGGTCCCAGTTCCCACGGGAACACTACGGCCAGAATAGCCAGCACGTTGAGCACCACCAGCCACAGGAGCAGATCGCGCAGGAGAAACCCCGGGAAGAAGGGCATGGTGTTGCGCTTGCCCTCGGGTTTCTTTTTCCACTCCAGCGGTTCACTCATACCCTGGCGCTGGATCTGCACCAGGTGCAGGGCGAGGATCAGCGTGAAGATCAAGGGCAAAACCGCGATGTGGATCCCGAAGAAGCGTGTGAGCGTGGCACCGGTGACCTCCTCGGAGCCGCGCAGCAGAACCAGCATGAATTCGCCGATGCCCGGCAGTACACCCACGATGTCGGTGCCTACCTTGGTAGCAAAGAAGGCCAGTTCGTCCCACGGCAGCAGGTAACCCGAGAATCCAAAACCGAGCGACAGGATCAGCAGCGTGAACCCCGACACCCAGGTGAGTTCGCGGGGCTTGCGATACGCACGCGTAAAGAACACGGAGAACATGTGGACGAACGCCGCGGCCACCATGAGATTGGCCGACCAGGAGTGGATCGACCGCACGAGCCAGCCGAACTTGACCTCGGAGATCAGGAACTTGATGCTCTCGTGCGCGGTCGCTTCACCCGGCTGGTAATAGAGCAGGAGCATGATCCCCGACACGACTTGAACCAGGAAAAGGAAGAGCGATACGCCGCCGAAGTAGTACCACACGAAATGGGGACCCAGGGGAACGGTTTTCTTCCCCAGGAACATCATCAGGTCGCGAACGTGGTAGCGCTCGTCGATCCAGCCCAGCGCGCTGCCCGGGATGCCGGACTCAGACGTCGCGGCTGACATAGACTTCGCCGTCTTTGACGTGGACTTCATACTCGGTCAGCGGCCGCGGCGGCGGGCCGGAGATATTGATGCCTTCCAGGTTGTAGCGCCCGTTGTGGCAGGCGCACCAGATCAGTTTCCAATCGGCTTTGTACTGCACCGTGCAGTCGAGATGTGTGCAGGTGGCTTCAAACGCCCGCAGCTTGCCCTCCGCCGTGTGGACCAGGATGCCGGGCTTGCGACCAAACGTGAAGATCCTGGCCGAGTCGGGCGGCGTGTCGGTCAGTGGTCCAACCGTGACGGAGGTCGCCCGGGGCTCCCGCGAAGGCGGAGGCTGCAGATAGGCATAGAGCGGATAGACCACGGGCCCGAGCCAGGCGATCACCCCACCGCCCAGCAAGTAATCGAGAAACCGTCTGCGTGTTACCTGTTCAGCCAATCTGCTGCCCCCGTAG
>JAUVRN010000271.1 GCA_030597645.1 Candidatus Zixiibacteriota bacterium | reverse complement strand
ATCGTCTTTCGTCGTTGCCCGAACAGAGCCCGCGCGAAGTTCATGAATCCCGCCGTGTCCTTCCATCTCACGGGCGGTCTGGCCACAGGCCGGCGCTCCCCGATGGCGGAATCGACCTTGGGAGGCGGTTTGAACGAGCCGGGACGGATGTTGAACCGCTTGGCCGCATCAAAGTGCAGCGCGCGCGGGATGGCCACCGGTCCGATAGCGCGCGTGGCCGGAGATGCGACCAGCCGGCGCGCCACCTCGAGCTGAAGCATGACCACCACCTGCTGCCAGCGGCGCGCAGACGCAAAGATCCACCCCAGGATCGGACCGCTCAGATTGTAGGGGAGGTTGCCCACCAGCACCGCCCTGGTGCGGGGTGAAGGCAGGATGTCCGCCGGGGTCGTCTCGAGAATGTCCGCGTGCACGAGCGTTAGCTCGTTCCCAAACTGACTCTGCAGATGGTCGATCATCCGTCGATCCGGTTCCACGGCAATCACGCGTTTGCCGGTGTCCAGCAGGGCGCCGGTGAGCGCGCCCCGGCCGGGACCGATCTCGACGATGGTGGAGACGCCGTGCGTGTCCAGCAACTCGACCGTCCTGCGAACCACGCTGCGGTTGGCGAGGAAGTGCTGCCCCAGCGCTTTACGCGCGCGCGGCGGACGGGTATTCGACATCGAATCGCGTGAAGATCCGGCGAAAGTTGTTCCACAGACGCTCGGCGGCGATGTCCGGGTCGAGATCACCTTTGATTTCGACCAGCCGGTCAAACGTGTGTCGCACGAGGGCAGGCTCGTTGCGCTTGCCGCGGCGGGGGACTGGTGCCAGGTACGGCGAATCGGTCTCCACCACCAGCACGTCCCAGGGCAACTCTGCCACGATCTGAGGCAGGGTCGACTTGTTGTAGGTGACCGGACCACCGATGCCGATCAGGTATCCGAGATCGATACCCTTTTTCGCCTCGTCCAGGTCGCCCGACCAGCAGTGCAGGATCCCCGTGACGTCCTTGAACGGAGGTTCCGAGAGAATGGCCAGCGATTCCGGGTGTGCCTTGCGTATGTGTACGGCGATGGGCAATTGCATGTCGCGGGCGATGGCGAGCTGATCACGAAAGACACGCTGCTGGCGGTCGGGCGATACCGTATCCCAGTGGTTGTCCAGTCCGATCTCACCCCAGCAGATGACCCGGGAATGATCCGCCATTTCCTGGTAGGGCCACCAGTCCACAGGTCCGTCATCGATCGCATCGTTCGGATGCAGGCCGACGGCGGCATAGACGGAGTCGTGCGCATCGGCCAGTTCCAGAGACCGACCGGAAGAGAGCAGGTCGGTGCCGAGCGTGAGCATGGCGCGCACGCCGCCCTCCGCAGCACGGACCATGAGCTGGTCCCGATCCTGGTCAAATTGGCGGACGTCGATGTGGCAGTGGGTATCGATCAGGGGCGGAAACATGCGGGTGAACTACACCGGGGTCAGCCCACCGATGCCCCCGATGGAATCTCACCGTCCGTAGTCACCAGGGTCAGCTTCTTGCCCTTCTTGGCCGCCAGCAACATACCCCGGGATTCCACACCGCGGATGGTAGCCGGCTTGAGATTCTTGACGATGATGACACGGCGGCCGATCAGGGCCTCCGGTTCGTAGTGTTCGGCTATGCCGGCCACGAGCGGTCTCTCTTCCGAACCGACTTTGACCTTGAGTCGAAGCAGCCGGTCCGCACCTTCGACACGCTCGGCTTCGATCACTTCAGCCACGACGAGCTGGACTTTGCCGAAATCGTCGATGTCGATGAGGCCCTCGGTTTCGGTCTGGCCGTCCGCGTCGGACGGAGGTGACTGGATGTCCACGGCTTTGCCCTTCTTGTCGATGCGCGGGAACACGGGATCCCCGATGCCTACCGGCGCACCAGGCTGGAGTGCACGCAGGTGTTCGAGCTCCCCGCCGGTTGGCTCGAGCCGGTCGGCCGCCACGCCGACGGCACGCCGAATGTCCAGCGACTTGGTCGGCAGTACCGGCGAGAGCAGTGCCGCGGCCACGCGAATGGCTTCAAGCGATACGTAGAGCGTCGTACGCAGCCTTTCCTCTTTGCCTTCCTTCTGTAGCTGCCAGGGAGCGCTCGCGTCGAAGTACCGGTTGGCCTCGCGTACCAGCCCCATAGGGGCACCGATCATGGCCAGCAGGTTACGCTGCTCCAACGCCTCGCGCATGCCGTCGACCGCCTTCTTGCCGGCTACGAGCAGCGCCCGGTCGACGGCCTCGAGCTTTCCGGGCTCCGGTACGGTTCCGCCGATGCGTTCGCAAAACTTGACCACGCGACTGGTGAGGTTGCCCAGATCGTTGGCCAGGTCCGCGTTGTACCGTTCCGGGAAACGCTCGGCCTGGATATCACCATCCACACCAAACGGAAACTGCACCAGCAGCAGGTACCGAGCCGCATCGGCACCGTACGTCACGACCATGGCGGTGGGGTCGATCGCGTTGCCCAGCGACTTCGACATCTTCTCACCGTTGACGGTGAAGAACCCGTGTACGAACAGCTCATGGGGTGTTTTTTCGCCGGCGGCCAGCAACATGGCGGGCCAGAATACGGCGTGAAACTTGAGGATGTCCTTGGCCATCAGGTGCAGCACGTGGCCGTGGGTCCACCAGTGATCGAATCGCTCGCGATCGTCCGCGTATCCGGGCGCGGTGATGTAGTTTTGCAGCGCTTCCACCCAGACATACGTGTTCTGACTGGAGTCAAAGGGGAGCGGGATGCCCCACTTCACCTTTTCGCGGGAAAGCGAAAAGTCATCCAGCCCGTGCTTGATCAGCCCAAGCACCTCGGCCTTGCGTTCCGGTGGATTGACCAGGATAGTGCCCTGTTCGATCAGGGCACCCACGCGCGCCGAGTACGAACGAAGGCGGAAGAAATAGTTCTTCTCGGTGACTTTCACCGGCTCTTTGAGATGGTGCGGGCACTTGCCGTTGACCAGTTCCTTCTCCGTAATGAACTTTTCGCATCCGACACAGTAGAGCCCGCTGTAGGTGCCCGGATATATGACCGGGTGGCCGTCGGGCGACTTGGCCGCGTGCAGCCGCTGCAAAAAGCGGACCACGCCCCGCTTGTGGCGGTCGTCCGTCGTGCGGATAAAGTCGTCGTACTTGATCAGGAGCTGATCCCAGGCCGCGCGAAACAGGGCGCTCTGCACGTCGCAGAATGCCTGCGGAGCCACCCCCGCGGCCGCGGCCGATTCGGCTACCTTGGAACCGTGCTCGTCGGTGCCCGTCAGATAGTAGGCTTCGCCACCGAACATGCGGTGCGCCCGCGCGATGACGTCTCCGGCAATGGTCGTGTATGCGTGACCGATGTGCGGCTTGTCGTTGACGTAGTAGATCGGCGTGGTAATGAATAGACGGTTACTGCTCATGATGTACCCGGCTCGGCACAGACGCTAGCGGCGCAGCCGCTCGATGCGTGCCAACAGCCCCTCCTCCTCCCGTTGCCGCCGCCGAATGTCGGCCAGGGTAACGGTCTGGTGTTCTCCGGACGGATAACGAACCGTCATCTCTTCGGAGAAGATATTGACCTTGTCGACCTTGCCGGTGCCCTGATCCGTAGTGTAGGACGAACCGACGTCCGGATAAGCCTTTTCGCAGCTGCAGTAGTGCCCGTGCTCGTACATCAGGCAGCAGAGCAGGCGGCCGCAGTTGCCGGAGATCTTACTGGGGTTCAGGGACAGGCTCTGATCCCTGGCCATCTGTGTGGTGATCGGCGTAAACGACTTGAGAAACGTGGTGCAGCACTGCTTGAGCCCGCAGATACCGTAGCCCCCGATGCGCTTGGCTTCGTCGCGGGCACCGATCTGCCGCAGCTCAATGCGCGTGCGGTACGTTCCGGCCAGATCCTTGACCAGCGCCCGAAAGTCGACGCGGCGATCGGCGGTAAAGCAAAACGTAATCTTGGATACGTCCCACTGGAATTCCACGTCCACCAGTTTCATTTCGAGTCCGAAGCCCTCGATCCGACCGCGCGTCGATTTGAACGCCTCCTGCTCCATGTCACGATTGGATT
>JAUVRN010000195.1 GCA_030597645.1 Candidatus Zixiibacteriota bacterium | reverse complement strand
GTACACCTCCATGGACGACTCGATCGTGCGGGAGGCCGTACCCGATGGCGACCTGAATCGCACCTTCAAGGCGGGAACGTACGAGGATTTCGTCACCGTCTTCCCCGTTTCGGAGCACCTGCGCTACACGATCCCGTTTCAAGACGTTGATGAGACCATCGCTCACCTGCGGCAGTGCGGAGAGGCATCCGCCGACGCGCTCGTGACGTATGCGGACGACGGTGAGAAGTTCGGCGGGTGGCCGGGTACGCACCGGCACGTGTTTCAGCGGGGCTGGCTCAGACGGTTCATCAAAGCCGTGCTCCATGAAAGCGAGTGGCTTCATCTCGTGCACTTCAGTGAAGTCACGCCATCGGCGGATGAAGAACCCGTCGAGATTCCCGCCGGGACGTACCGCGAGATGGAGGAGTGGGCGCGGACGGCTCAGCGGATCGCGGGGCTGCCCGATCTTGCCGATGAACGGGCTCAGTCGGTGTGGCGCTACTTCCCGGCCCGCTACGACGAGGTACGGCGGCTCCAGCGTTGGCTCGGCATGTTCGCCGAGCCCGAGGCCGATGCACACTACCTGCGGGCACAGTGCAACTGCTCCTACTGGCACGGTGTCTTCGGCGGTCTCTACATCCCCCATCTGAGGTCGGCGCTTTACGAAGAGCTGGCACGCTCACGTGCCCACCATGCGCCCACGGAGCCGCGTGTCCGCGTTGAGGATGGGGCTGTGGCGCTCGAAGACACCGACTTCACGCTCGGCTTTGCGCCCGCGCGGGGCGGGTCGCTGGACTTGCTGCTGGTTCACCGCACACCGTTCAACTGGGGCAGCACGCTGACGCGGCGGCCCGAGGCCTATCACCGCATGGAGGAACCCGCCGCGACTGCGGACGGCGACCTGGCCGAGACGATTCACAAGCCCGGACGGATCCGCAATTCCAGGTTGCTGGACCAGGTGGTCTACGACCGCTACGAGCGGGCGTCGCTCCTCGATCACTTCATCGATCGGAAGAGTACGCTGACAGACTTCAGGGACAGTCGCGAAACGGAGCTTGGCGACTTCGTTTCATCGTCGTACGAGCACACCACGACTGCGGTCACCGTAGAGCTGTCGCGGTCCGGCTCGGTGCGGCAGCGTGATCTCGATACCCCGGTACGTATCCACAAGACGATTGAAGCCGTGCCCGATCGACCGGCATTCACGGTGCACTATTCCGTCGATGCGGAGGAGCCGCTGCGCTGCCTGTTCGGTGTGGAGTGGAATCTGACCGCCCTGGCACCACGCGGGCCCGACCGCTGGGTAGAAGTCAACGGAGAGAACGCGGGCGAACCGCGCTCCCGCAAACGCCACCACGACGTGCGATCATTCGCACTGATGGACGGCTGGGGCCGCAAGGCGATCCGCATCGGCCTCAGCCGGCCTGCGGAGCTGTGGCGCTTCGGTCTGCACACGGTGTCGCGATCCGAGTCCGGGTTTGAAGAGATCTACCAGCAGACCGTCTTCCTGCCCCTGTTCAATCTGAACGGCAGCACGTCCCTCGATGTCACCTTCGACATAGAGTTCGCAAAGCTAGATTAGGCCCGCCTCCGTGAGCCGCCTTCGTATGGCGGCGGCATGAGTCCCTTCCCAGTAAATCCGATTACAACCGGGGCAGATGCGAAACTGCGACTGTGTCTTGCGCACGTAAGGTGGCAGGCGGGATTCGACGTCCGCTTTCTCGACCGGGCGAGTCTCGGCGTTGCAGATCGTACAGCGTGTAAGGAGGGCGCCATGGTCCGGTTCTAAACCCAGGGCCGTGACGACCTCGCGCAATTGCAGGATCGGATCGCTGTCCCTCACCACCACGATCGGCCCAGGCAGCGTCTTCTCGCTCCAGCCCCGGTCGCGCGTCAGGAACACGCGGCCGTCGGCGGATGCCGCCACGATTTCCGCGTCGCGGCCGGACCGGACCCACAGCGTGTCGTAGGCGAGGGTGCGGAGCAGGCGGGCCAGCCGACCCAGGTGATCGTCCACCACGAACCACATCACCTGTACGAAAGGATGGCTGGTGCCGGTACGCAAGGCGGTCTATATTCTCCCACCGGCAAGGATCGCCATGAAGATACGCTGTATCATTCTGTTACTGGCCACGGTCGGCACGGCTCGCGCGCAGGAAGCAGGGCCGGTTCTCCTGTCGACCAACACGGCACTCGTCACCGCAGACGTACCCGCTGCGGTAGCGCGCCATCTGGCGTCGGACTGGGGTACCCTGGTCTGCGTCGCCGAGAGGCCCGACCTCTGGTCCCCCGGATCTGTGCTCAATCATGTCGACGTCGTACTGCCGACTCTGCCCGACGACGCGGCAGACGCGGTCGACTCGATGGCGGCGTGGACACAGCGCCTGGGCATCGACCTGGTCATCGTCGGCCGGGCCGGAGATCCCTTTGCGGTCATAGCGGCCGCGCGGCAGGCGGGAATCGACGTATTCACTGCCGAAGAGACATTCCAGCCGGGTGACGTGGCCATCCCGGGCGACGACGGCTACCACGCATTCCGGGGGCCACGCTCGAGCTTTTTCTCCGACCTGCGGTCCCCCTGGACGGGTGTCGCTACCGATGCGATCAAGAAGTCTTCGCCGGGCTGGCGTCGCCTCCACGCGACGGCCATCCAGCTTGCGGGAGTGTTCTCCGGTAACATGCACGGGACGGACGCCCAGTTGTCCCTGCTCTTGAACGCGTCGCGCCTCGCCGACTCGTTGGCCGATGTCGCGGACTCGGTGGCGGCCATAGCCGCCCGGTACGCAGACCGGTGGCAGGCGCTGCTGGGGCACTGGTTGCGCCCCGTCGTCAGGCCGGACTCGATAGCAGCATCCGCAGGCATCCCGACGACGCTCACGCTGGAGATCCGCTCGAGCGTGCAGACCAACACCAGCATCGATACGGTCCTGTTTCCTGCGGAATCCGCGTCCGCGTGGCACCACGACTGGCCCCGGACGCTGGTGCCGACGGGACGGGTCCGAGCCACAGGCGAGTTCCAGATTGCCGGGCCCGGGACCACGACACAGGTACTCCTGGTACGAACGTCGTACCGTGGATTCCAGACCGTGTCGAGACACGGTTTGATCACAGTGGTACGGCCGGCCGTCAGCCTGACCCTGGAGCCGGCGATTCACTACGCCGATGCGTACAGTAGCCGCGACGACCCCGACTACGCTATCCGCGTCGCCACCGGCGTCGTGGTAGCGAACAATGCCTGCGACCGGGCCCTCGATTTGGAGCTGATGTGGCAGGCCGAATCGCCCATCGAGATCGCTGCCGTCCGCGAAAAAATTCGCCTCAGTGCCGGAGAGTCGCGCAGGCTCGCCTACACCCTCTCCATGCCACGCCAATTGGAGTACAAGGAGTACAGTTTCGACGTCCGAACCCGGGTCGGCGATGCCGCGGTGGAAGCCACGGGGCATCTCTGGCGCCGGTCACCGAAATTTGGCACACGCTCTGCCGTGGCCGTGGTGGGCAACGGCGGGCGGTGGCGCAGAGCGCTGCGCGCGGTCGGCATCGACGCTGCGCCGGTCATGGCCGGCTCGCTGGAGGCAGGCGACCTCTCTGTATTCGGGACTGTAGTGGTCGATGGCCGAACGCCCGTGCCGACCCGGAGTGACGTCTCCGCACTGGCCGTCTTCGTGCAGTCGGGCCGCGTGGCGATCGTCGATCTGTCGTCGGCGTCAGCCGCCTGGCTGCCCTGGGAGGTGCAACTGGTGCGGTGGCCGGGACCGTTTGCCGCCTCCTTCCACAAGGAAGAGCTGAACTGGTGGCAGGCACCCAACGGCCTTGTGGGAGGCTGCTTTGCGTCGCCGGATCGCGACTCGGTGGAGACGCTGCCGCCGGGCGTGCAGGACTGGGAGTCTCTGCTGGTGGACGGCGGCGGCAAGGGCTTCATGTATCGCCGGCGCTACGGCGGTGGCTGGTACGTAGTCGTGCACAGCGGCTGGGGCAGACGTGTCGCGGATCTCGACCGCAGGGCACTGCTCGGGTTGATCAACCTGGTCTCCACACGCGACCTGTAGACCGCAAGGAAGCCGCGCGAATTCTTTCGCCCGCCACCGGCCTCCCGCGGTATATTCAGATGGGGTTTGCATCAGCAAACCCCTTTGATTTGTCATGAGCAGCCCCTCTACCCAGCGCAGACCGTTCAAAGAGCGTTTCCGCCGCCTTGGCGGGCTCCTCATACGCTATCGCAAGGCCGGGGTTCTTGGCTTTCTCTCGCTGGCGATCTCCAACGCGTTCGAAACGGTGGCCCCACTGTTTCTCCGTAACGCCATCGACCTCGTCAAGGAGGCGGGCAGCCAGCCGGAGTTGTTCAAGTATGCGGCCGCGTTTGTGGGGGTCACGCTGTGCGGCGGCATCGCCCGCTACTTCGTGCGCCAGACGCTGATCCGCGCATCCCGCCGGGTGGAATACGATCTGCGCAGCGATTTTTTCGGCCACCTGCTCAGGCTGCCGCGGTCCTTTTATCACCGCATCTCCACCGGCGACCTGTTGTCGCGGGCCTCATCCGACGTGGAGGCCGTGCGGCAGATGATCGGACCCGGCATCATGCAGGGAACCAATACGCTGCTGGTCGGCACGTTTGCCCTGACGCTCATGCTGTACCTCGACTGGCGGCTGACGCTCTATGCGCTGTCGCCACTGTTGATCATGTCGGTGGTCGTCAACCGGCTGGCCAACAAGGTGCACGATCAGTTCCAGATCATTCAGGAGCACTTCGCAGTCCTGCAGGCCCACGCTCAGGAAAATTTCGCCGGCGTCCGCGTGGTCAAGGCCTACACCCAGGAGGACGCTCAGACCGAACAGTTCGCCGAACTCAACCGCCAGTTCATCGAGAAGAACATGCGCATGGTCAAGCTGCAGGCACTGTT
>JAUVRN010000062.1 GCA_030597645.1 Candidatus Zixiibacteriota bacterium | reverse complement strand
GGCGTGCGCGTGGTGCGTGCCCCGTCTCCGGACCTCAAGTTCTCGTTCAACTGGTGGGTATCCAATGGCACCGCCAGCCAGGACTGGGGGCCCAATAAGCGCAACACCAAGGTGCAGTACGTGGCCGGCAACCTCGGTACCCCCGAGGGTGACGTGGCAAAGTATCTGACCATGTCCAACGGCGAATTCGACTTTCAGCAGGTGGAAGCCGCCATTCCGCACCAGGGTGAGGGTTGGCTGCCGCCACCGGCGGGCTTGCTGGCCGAGGATCTGGCGGACGGCTTTGACACGCGCTACCTGCTCTCTTTCGGGCCCTTCGACGTGTGGCCCGACAGCGTACTGCCGCTGACCATCGCCATCATCGCCGGTGCCGACTTCCATTCGGAGCCGCGCAACTTCGAGAAATTCTTCGATCCTTTCGCGCCGGAGGTGTACCTGGAACGTCTGGATCTGACCAGTTTCGCGCGCAATGCGCAGTGGGCCGGCTGGGTCTACGACACACCGGGCTTCGACACCGATGGGAACGGCTTTCTCGGCGATTTCCGGATCGTCAAAGGCGATACCATCTGGTACCGCGGGGACGGCGTACCCGATTTTCAGGGTCCACCGCCGCCCCCGGAACCGGAAGTGACATTCACGACGGTCGAGCGTCAGATCATCATGCGCTGGAACGGTCATCTGAGCGAGACCACACGCGACATCTTCTCGAATCTGGCCGATTTTGAAGGCTATCGCGTGTACATGAGCCGGACGGGTCAGCTGGCCGACTTTGCCCTGCTGGCACAGCGCGACCACGTCAACTTCATTCGCTACCGGTTCAAGCCGGATGCGTTTCGCTGGGTCATCGAAGATCCGCCCTTCACGGTCGACTCGCTCCAGGCGTTGTACCAGTCACTGGTCGACACGGCCTCCTATACCAGTCACTGGAACCCGCGCCCGGGAACGCCGTTTCATCCGGACAGCTTCAAAGTGCGCGACGTCAACAGGGCGCTGGTGGAAGTACTGTTGGATGACATCGACGCGTCCAAACTGGATACCAACCTCTATTACTTCGAGCGGTTCGAATCCAACGAGCTGGCCGACGACGCCGGACTGGTTATCCTGGCGGACTCGATGGAACAGGATGTGAACCGGGTGATCCGCAAGCTGTATCCCCACGCCGATCCGCTGGACTCGATCATGATCCTGCCGAACGGAACGGTGGTGGAGTGGCCGTACTACCAGTACGAGTACGCCATCGACGGCCTGCAGCTGGCGGAGCCGGTATTCCTGGCCGTGACCACCTTTGACTTCGGCAATCCCGAGGCCGGCCTCGCGTCGCTGGAATCGTCTCCGCTGTCGACCATGCAAGAGATCTGGCCGCTCAACTCGGCACAGGTCGTCCGGGACAGCCAACGCAAGCCGGGCGTCTATCCCAATCCGTATCGCCTGGCCGACGACTACAACTCCTCTGGCTGGGAAGATCCGTCGCGGCAGGGCCTCGATCCGGAACGCGCCCGCAAGGTGACCTTTACCAACGTGCCCGAAAAGTGCGTGGTATCGATCTGGACCCTGGATGGCGATCTGGTTCGTCGGATCAACCACGATGAGGACCCGCTGTCGTCGCAGGCCACGGTGGTCGTCTGGGATCTGATCACGCGTAATACGCAGTCCGTGAAGACGGGCATCTACGTGTACACGGTGGAAAGCGATCTCGGAACAGACATAGGCAAGCTCGTTATTATTAAGTGACGGGCCGGGTGCCACGGGCACTCCCGGCGTCATTTTGCATACACGAAGGGGTCCCGAGGATGGGGCCCCTTCTGGTTCCAGATCACGAGATCCTCGGGCGGCGCTCACCGGACTTGCCCGGCGCCCGCCATCCCCGTACGCTGGATCCGGTTTGGGGCCTGTCCCCGGATCCTCACAACTCCCAGGTAACCATGAAAGACCGAGACATGAATCAGACGACGGCGAATCCCAAGAACATCGTGGCTGCAGATATCGACCACCTGTTCCCCAATACCATTCGTTTCCTCGCGGCCGACGCGGTGCAGAAGGCGGGCTCCGGGCACCCCGGGGCGCCCATGGGCATGGCCGACATGGCCTGGGTGCTGTGGGATCGATTCCTCAAGTTCGATCCTGCCAGTCCCGACTGGCCCGACCGGGACCGGTTCGTGCTGTCGGCCGGGCACAGTTGCCTGGTACTCTACTCGCTTCTCCACCTGTACGGTTTCGAGCTGTCTCTGGATGACCTCAAGAACTACCGGCAGTGGGGCAGCCGGACGCCGGGGCACCCGGAATTCGGGCACACGCCCGGCGTCGAGACCACCACCGGACCGCTGGGGCAGGGTGTGGGCAACGCAGTCGGCATGGCCCTGGCCGAGCGTCACCTGGCCGCACGCTTCAATCGCGATGGCCAGACCGTCGTGGACCACAGCACGTGGTGCCTCTGCTCCGACGGTGATCTCATGGAAGGGGTCGCCTCGGAAGCGGCGTCGTTGGCCGGTCACCTGAAGCTGGGCAAATTGAATCTGCTCTACGACGACAACCGCATCACCATCGGCGGAACCACGGACATCTCCTTCAGCGAGGATGTGGGAGGCCGCTTCGTTGCCTATGGCTGGCACGTGCAGCACGTCGACGGCCACGACCACGAGGCCACGGCCGCTGCACTCGCGGCAGCCCGTGACGAAACGGATCGACCGTCACTCGTCGTTGCGCGCACGCACATCGGCTACGGCAGCCCCAATCTGCAGGACACGTCCGGCGTGCACGGTTCACCTCTGGGTGAAGATGAGATGCGTCTGGCCAAGCAGAATCTGGGCTGGCCCGAGACGCCGGATTTTCTCGTTCCCGACGAAGTGAAGAGGCACGCCCGGGGAGCCGCAGAGCGGGGAGGGCAGGCGCACGCGCAGTGGATCGAAGTCATGCGAGCGTACCAGTCCGAGCATCCCGACCTGGCGTCGGAGTTCGACCGCACTATGCTGGGTGGTCTGGCCGACGGATGGGATGCAAACCTGCCCGTCTTCGAAGCGGGGAAGTCCGTGGCCACGCGCAGCGCGTCCGGCAAGGTACTCAACGCGCTGGCAGATGTGTTGCCCGAAATGCTCGGCGGCTCCGCCGACCTCGAACCGTCCAACAAGTCGCTGATCGATTCATCCACCGGTCACAGTGCGGATGATCCCCTCGGTCGCAATATCCACTTTGGCGTTCGCGAGCACGCCGTGGGTGCACTCTGCAACGGCATGGCGTACCACGGCGGTCTGCGACCGTACTGTGCGACGTTTCTTGTGTTTTCAGACTACCAGCGGCCCTCCGTGCGCATCGCCGCGCTGGCGGGTCTGAAGGTTGTGTACATCTACACGCACGACAGCATCGGTGTGGGCGGTGACGGTCCGACCCATCAGCCGGTGGAACATGTGGAGTCGCTGCGTGCGATGCCAGGGCTCACCGTGCTGCGCCCGGCCGACGCCAACGAAACACGTGAAGCGTGGAAGCTGGCCATCAAAGTGCACGGCCCCGTGGCGTTGATCCTCACGCGTCAGAACGTGCCGGTCATCGAGGGACTGCCCGTCACCGACGCGGCACGCGGCGCCTACATCGCGCTCGATGCTCCCGGCGGTAACCCGGATTCGATTATCATCGCCACCGGATCGGAGTTGCACGTCGCTTTCGAAGCCGGACGACGTCTGCAATCTCAGGGAACGGCCGTACGGGTCGTGAACATGCCGTCGCAGGAAATCTTCGACGCACAGCCCGAATCCTATCAGTGGGAGATCCTCCCTCCATCCGTGGTGCGCCGCCTGGCTGTGGAAGCCGGCACCACGGGCAGGTGGTGGAAGTACGTCGGACGGGGGGGCGATGTGCTGGGCATCGATCAATTCGGTGCTTCGGCTCCGGGTGACCTCCTGATGCAGGAGATGGGCTTCACGGCCGAAGAGATCCAACGTCGCCTTGCTGCGTTAGTGGGCTGATCCGGGTCCTGGAGCAGGGAAAAGTCCATTTCGTGGCTCATAGAATGGGCTCTGCATGCGTATCATTTTCCTGAGCCGGCAAGGTGTCTGTATCGTGACAGCCACCGGAGGCGCCGGCCCGTGCCGGACATGAGTGAACAAACCGAACCGCAGGCGCAAATCGAGGCCACCCTTGATGGACCGCGCGTACTTACTCTGTATCCTACCACATGCTGCATCGTAGAGTGTGCGCCCTGCTATCTCAAGAGCCTGGAATACGGCCGGGAGAAGCCGCTTCAGTTTTTTGAAGAGCTCATTGGCGAAGCCGCACGCACGGAAGGCATCCGGCGGATTCACCTCTCGATCAACGTCGACCCTCCCGGTGGCGACACCAACCGCCGGGCGCTGAACGTGTTGTCACAGGCCGCACGCGCAGCGGGCCTGACGATGTCGGCCATGACCAACTACGAAAACGTGCGCGATTGGGGTGCGCGCGAGTTTGCTATGTGCCAGCACGTGTCGCTTTCCGTGGACGAATACAAGTTTCCGAGGCTCAGGCTGCCGCGCGATTTCTTCGAGCAGGTCACTCGACTCCAGGCCGAAGGTCCGGTGGTGAGTCTCAATCTCCTGCTTTCGCATCGCCTGCTGGTACACCTGACGCTCCCGCGACTGCGTCGCTGGTTGGGCCTGGCCGACCAGGTCAATCTGCTCATCCCCAAACACTACACCCTCGATTTCTCACGCCAGGAGTTGCTGGACCTGTTCGAACGCTTGGCGCCCCTCTGGGAGGAACCGGATCGGTTCTTTCATCTCCAGGTGGATAGCTGCATCAAACCCCAGGTGTTTCCGTGGAACCAGCTCTATCCCAGTTGCGAGTGGGCGGACGAGCAGATCAATATCCTGCCCGACGGGCAGGCGTGCTTCTGTGCCATGGACAAGCCGTTTGCCACGCTGCAAGACCCCAAAGAGCTCCCGGACGTCGTGCAGGCCGCCTACGTGGAGCAGCACCAGGAGGGGCGGTCCGTCTGTCCCTTCATCGAATTCGCCGACCGCTAGCGGCACGATTCACGCCTGTTGTATCTGCACCCGATCCGCGTATATTGACGGTGTTCCTTCCCGCAGACCGATATATCCCTTATGACCGTTAATGGGTACTCGCTTTCTCACAGGTGTGTCATCACGGGTCTTCTGGCGTGGCTGGTCTGCGTCCCGCTGCGGGCGCAGGCCGAGACGATCCAGTGGCCGCTGAACCCGCGCACGGCGTCCCAGCCCCTGGGCAACAGCTACGGTGAGTACCAGCACTACGGCGGCGCTCCGTACTACCATCCCGGCATCGACATCTTCGGGCAGCCGGGTGATTCGGTGTTCGCCGTCAAGTCCGGATACGTCAAGGCCGTGCTGACCATTTCGGCCGACCTGCACTGGCGCGTGGCCGTGGGCGATTCGGTCGGTTCGGTGATCTGCGACGGTTATCTGTACGCTCACCTGGATCAGGGCACGATCGTGGTTAACGTGGGCGACTCGGTGTTGGAAGGACAGTTGCTGGGGCAGCTGGTCGAGTGGCCCGTCGCGGAGTTTCACCACCTGCACTTCGTGAAGATCAGGCAGTCGGGTTTTCCCTGGGCATCGAACTGGCAGTTCATTCACGACCCGCTGGATTACCTGGTAGACATCACCGACGACACCCCGCCCGAATTCGTTCTCCTGGGCAACGGGTCGTACGTGGCATTCTACCCCAACGAGGGCACCGGTTACCTGGCACCAGGCGATACGCTGTCAGGAGCCATGGACTTTCTGGTATCCGTGCGAGACATCATCGGTTCGCCGGCCTGGTACGTGACGCCCTATCAGGTGGCCTACCGCTTTCGCAACGACAGCATCTCGTACCCGGCCACCATCTCCGTGCAGTTCCGCGACACGCTCTGGTGGAACCAGAGCGTAAACACGATCTACAGAGACGACGCCACGTATGACAGCAAGGGCGATTACAATGACCGCGAGTACTACGTGATCTGCACCAATACGGACGGCGACGAATATATCGAGTCGGACGACGCGGACAGCGCCTGGTTCACGGGTGACTATCCCAACGGGGACTACTGGCTGACCGTATCGACCATCGACCGGTACGGCAACCGGGACGACGAGAGCCTGCAGGTTGTGCTCCACAACGTCTTCGATCTGACCGGACAGGTGCTCCTGGCAGACCAGCCGAATTCACATGCCGGGACGGTGGTGTCCCTGCCGGAACTCGGCCTGTCAGATACGACGGATGCATCCGGCGCGTATGCGATACCGGGCGTCGGGCCGGGGCACTACACACTTGGGGTGGAGCACGCGTTTTACGACACCGTAGTCACATCGGAGTATCTGAGGGTGCGTGATCACGACCGCGACTTTGTCCTTCAGCCGATCGCCGGTCTGCGCGGTGACGTCAATCACGACGACCAGATCACGGCCGCGGATATTCTCTTGCTCGTCGATTACGTCTTCAGGGGAGGAGCGGCACCGGAACCACTCTCTACCGGTGACGCGGACGGCGTACCGCCGATCAATTCTACGGATATCGTCTTTCTGGTGGCCTATGTCTTCCGGGGCGGGCCGCCCCCGCCGCCGCTGTAGTGTCCTGACTCAGAACACCAGCGAATCTACCGTACTACGATCTGCCCGGGCACGAAGTGCAGCCTCGGCAAGAACAGTCCCGACTCGTAGGAGATCTGGACAGGATCCGTGTTGGGCAGCAGGAGAATGGAGGAGGTGTCTATGGCATACACGCCGGGTGCCACCGACGCATCGACCGCGTAGCGAATGCTCATGATCGGGCCCGAACCCGGCGCGATGGGCACCTGCGTACCCGTCAAGGTTATGAACGCGATCACGGACATCAGGTCGAGTGTGTCATGACGAGCCGTCTGCCAGATCATGCCCACGGAGGGGAATCGCGGCGTCAATACGCTGGCCGTGTCATACACGATTCCCGGATCAGCGGATCGGAGGAAAATCGTAAACGATGCCACTGCAGAGTCGGGGTTGATCAGGTTGATCAGGACCTCTGCGGTGTCTCCGGCGGAAACCGTGTCCGACGTGATCGTAACCGTGTCGTTGACCGGTAGTGGGGCTACCGAGGCGGTGATATAGTCCACCCTGGTCATGGTGTCCGTGCCCGCCGGTCCGCTAACCACCAGGGAGACGCTGAAATCGCCCTCGGTCGTATACGTATGCGACGGATTTTCTTCGATGGAGACATCCCCGTCGCCGAAGCTCCAGTCCCATCCGGACACGGTACCGGTGGACTGATCTGTAAACGCAACGGTCAGCGGCTGCTGCCCGGTCGTCGGACTGCCTGAAAACGCGGCCAGGGGCGCAGTGGACGGTTGTGAAGGCTTGTCGGTGTTGCAGCCCGAGGCACTCGCCAGCAGGGCAGCCACACCCAAGACCACGCACATGCGCGCTGCGTACACGATGATTGGAATCCCTCTATCCATTCTAATAGACTCGAGCAGGCTCTAATGAGCGTACTTCCAACACTGAATATACGACGGCAGACGAAAAATGCCAGACCCTAAGTTGGGGGCCTGTTCACTTCATGAACACCACGCTGCGGCTCTCTGCGTACCCGGCGTTGTGCGCACGGACAAAGTACACACCCGATGCCTGCCCCGGAGCGGGGCTCCAGGCCACAAGCAGGCGCTGCGGGATCCCCGCCCGCCCGGACCAGCCGGTGACCCGCTGGCCCAGGACGTTGATTATATCCACGCGCCAGTCGCCCGGTTCGCGGCCGGCGTCAGCGAGGTGCCGCGGGCAAAGACCTCCACCGCGCCGAAGATATCGAACGCGGCCCAGGTGCGATCGGTTGCCGCGATCACCGTGAAGGCATCTCCAGTCGAGTGCGATAAAGGGGGGCCGTCGAAGCGGTCGTTTGCCGTGGTGATCAGTTTGACGCCGGAAAAACCAACGGCCATGGCCAGCGTGTCGCCGGCCCAGACGGCGTCGAGGACAAAGGACCCGAGTGCAATGGAATCGAGCGTCACCGCGGCGGCGTGGCGCACGCGGATCAAGTCGACGTGTTCACCACCGCCGACAGCCAGCGTGCTGTCCCGCAGGGCACCCGCTGCAAGTCCCGCACTGCGGCCTGAGTGCCACCAGTTCGCGCCGGCGCCGGGCCCTGTCACGGGCACGATCAGTACGGAGTCTCCGCCCACGTTGACGGCGAGCCAGCTACCCGATGACGTGGCGTCGAGACCCGGACCGGGCAGCGACATCTGCCAGCGCACGTCGATCGCATCACCCTGGATCCGGGCCAGAAACAGCGTGGAATCGGCCTCGCACCAGATCACGGTGCTGTCCCCTGCCCACATCGTGGTTACCGCGGGCCCCGGGCGGTGTCCGACGAGGACAGGTACGGCACCGATGTGCCATTGCCACAGTTCAAGTCCGCGGTCGTAGCCCACGATCAGGGAGCGGTCGCCGGCCGCCATCGCCGAAGGCCGTGACCAGAGGAGTGCCGTCCCGTGACCGGCGTGACCGGCGTGACCGGCGCCGAAGAGGGCCACTATGGCCACAAAGCCGATGGCCCACGCGGCCATCCGCGCATACCTTGCAGAGAGTCCAAAACCGCCCCGCCGTGTGCGACCGAGATTCGAACCGTTCATGGGATACCGCCTGAGCCATATCATACCTGCGCGTCCGGACCAACTACCAGTGAATTCCACAGGCTCTTTCACCGGGATGGTGTCGAGGTGTCCGGCGTGACGCAGTGTGTCTGGAGAGGTGCCGTGTTCGATTTCGACGGTGTCCTCGTGGACTCCGCGGAAGTGTATCGCCAGGCCCTCTGTGAGCTGGTTGC
>JAUVRN010000121.1 GCA_030597645.1 Candidatus Zixiibacteriota bacterium | reverse complement strand
ACGGAGAGACTCTGGACGACATCCTCCCCGAGGCCTTCGCGGTCGTCAAGGACGCCTGCAGGCGTCTGCTCGGCACCGAGTATGAGGTGGTCGGGCAAGCGCAGACCTGGGACATGGTGCCGTACGACGTGCAGCTGATCGGCGCCATCGTGCAGCACCAGGGCAAGATCACCGAGATGGCCACGGGCGAAGGCAAGACGCTGGTGGCCACGCTTCCCCTTTATCTCAACGCACTCTCGGGCAAGGGCTGCCATCTGGTCACCGTCAACGATTACCTGGCCAACCGCGACGCCGAGTGGATGGGCCTGGTTTACAAGTATCTCGGGCTCACGGTCGGGTGCATTCAGAACAGCATGACGCCCGACGAGCGCCAGGCGCAGTACGCCTGCGACATCACGTACGGTACCAACAACGAGTTCGGGTTCGATTATCTGCGAGACAACATGGCGATCCGTGCGGAAGACCGGGTACACCGCAAGTTCAACTACGCCATCGTCGACGAGGTGGACAGCGTGCTGGTCGACGAGGCGCGCACGCCGCTCATCATCTCCGGCCCGGTGGACCACGACTCGGGCGGCTTCGACACCATGAAACCGCTGGTGCAGGACCTGGTGCGAAAGCAGCGCAACCTCGTCGGCACGCTGCTGGCGGAGGCGGAGAAGCCGCTTAAGGAGGGTGAGGAGTACGAGGCCGGCCTCAAGCTGCTCGCCGTGCAGCGCGGCCTGCCGAAGAACAAGGCCTTCATGAAGCTGCTCAAGGAGAAGGGCGTACAGAAGCTCATCCAGCGCGTCGAATCCGATTATACACGGGACAAGCGCATCGACGATATCGATGAGCCGCTGCTCTATGCCGTGGACGAGCGCGAGCACTCGATCCAGCTTACGGAACACGGGCTGAATTCGCTGTCGCCGCAGGACAAGGAGATGTTCGTCCTGCCCGACCTCTCGGAGGCGCTGGGAGAGATCGAAAACGACGAGTCCCTCGACGCGTCCGAAAAGGCCAGGAAGATCGAGGCGCTCTACACGCTCCACGGTGAGCGCTCGCAGAAGCTGCACAACGTGCAGCAGCTCCTGCGCGCCTTTACCTTGTACGAGAAAGACGTCGAATACGTCGTGCAGGAAGGCAAGGTGATGATCGTCGACCAGTTCACCGGCCGACTGATGCCGGGCCGGCGCTACTCGGATGGTCTGCACCAGGCTATCGAGGCCAAGGAAGGCGTGACCATCGAAGGCGAGACGCAGACGTTGGCCACGATCACGCTGCAGAACTACTTCCGCATGTACGACAAGCTGGCGGGCATGACGGGCACGGCCGAGACCGAAGCCACCGAGCTCTGGGATATCTACAAACTCGACGTCACGGTCATCCCCACCAACGAGCCGAACATCCGCAACGACAACGAAGACGTCATCTATCGCACTCGCCGGGAAAAGTACAACGCCATCATCAACGAGATCACGCAGTGCCACAACAACGGCCAGCCGGGGCTGGTAGGTACGGTGTCAGTGGAGGTGTCGGAAACCCTGTCGCGAATGCTCAAACGCACGGGCGTCCCGCACAGCGTGCTCAACGCCAAGTATCACCAGAGTGAAGCGGAAATCGTCCGGAACGCAGGCCAGAAGGGTACCGTGACCATCGCCACCAACATGGCCGGACGCGGCACCGACATCAAGCTGGGTGAGGGCGTGATCGAAAGGGGTGGCCTGCACATCCTCGGCACCGAGCGCCACGAGTCCCGGCGCATCGACCGCCAGCTTCGCGGTCGCTCCGGTCGCCAGGGCGATCCCGGCTCGACCCGCTTTTTCCTTTCGCTCGAAGACGACCTGATGCGCCTGTTCGGCTCCGACCGCATCGCCCGCGTGATGGACCGTCTGGGGCTCGAAGAGGGCGAGGTCATCGAGCACGGCATGGTGACCAAGGCCATCGAGCGCGCGCAGAAGCGCGTCGAACTGCAGAACTTCGCCATCCGCAAGCACCTGCTCGAGTACGACGACGTCATGAATCAGCAGCGCACGGTGGTGTACGACCGCCGCCTCGCGTGCCTCGAGGGTACCGACCTGCGCGAGGAGACGGTCAAGTTGATCGACGACGTGATCGACCGGCGCATGGAGACGCACTGCCCGCCCAACGAGTACCCGGAAAACTGGGACATCACCGGCTTCCAGGCTGCGCTCATCAAGACGTTCCTGCTCGATTACCGGCTCAAGCCCGAGGAGATACCCGAACTCCAGCGCGACGAATTTCTGGAGATCGTCAAGAAGCGCGCTATGGAGATTTACGAGCTCAAGGAGCGATCCGTGACGCCGGAGGTCTTGCGTCAGCTGGAGCGCTTTGCCTTCCTCAGAGTGATCGATGAGCGTTGGAAAGAACACCTCAATGGCATGGACGAGCTCAAGACGGGCATCGGCATGCGCGCGTACGGCCAGCGCGACCCGTTGATCGAGTACAAAAAAGAGGGCTACGAGATGTTCGCCCAGCTCCTGGATCAGATCGACGAGGAAACCGTCGAGATGGTCTACAAACTGCAGGTGGCACGTCCGTCTCAGGACGACGAACGCCGGCGGCGGCTGGCCAGGCAGATGGAGACCCAGCACGACGACGCGGCCGGTATGGCGACGCGCATGGCGGCGGGGCAGGAAGCCGTGGGCGTAGGCGCCGAAGGGGGCGGCCGGGGGGGCAGCCAGCAGATGGCCGATGCGGCCGAAGCGTCGCGGGGCGAGAAACGCCGGCCGATCAAGCGAGACATGCCCAAAGTGGGCCGCAACGACCCCTGTCCCTGCGGCAGCGGCAAGAAGTACAAAAAGTGCCACGGTGCCGCCGTTTGACCCGAGCAGCACACATTAGAAGAGGCGCCTCGCAGACCGGGGCGCCTTTTCTTTTGCAGTTATGGAAGACGCCCAGCAGCCCGTTGACAAAGTGCTTTCGAGGCGAGAATCCGGATGTTGGGCTGCTAAATGAGGCGCCGCATCTTGATCTTCACCTGTCTGACACGGTCTCCGTCTTCGACATCGAGCGTGCACTCGCGCCCTTCCTCGCGGAACATCTGCCGTACCTCTTCCAGCGAGTACTTCTCGGCAGGCCGTCCGTCAATGGCCGTGATGATATCGCCTTCCATCAGGCCGGCCTCTCCACACGGTGACTCGGCGATCACCTTGCGCACCTTAAAGCGATCGAATCCGGGAGAGGTCGCCAGGAACACGCCGGCCATGTCGTATTCGAAGTCTTCTTCGAAGTGTCCGTTGGGCACGAGCAGCATCTCGTAGCGCGAGTAGTCGAACGTGACATTGAAGCGGCGCAGGGCATCACCGCCGACGATACCTGCCACATCCGGATCGGCCAGCGCCCCACCCTCGTCTTCGGAGAATCCGCCGACGACATCATGGAGTACGTAGTCGCCGAGCTTGAGTGCATCCACGCGGCCGATGGCGTTCTTGGTCTCGCCGCCCACACCGGCTCCGAAGCCTCCGTGAATCGTGACGAGACCGTCGGTGAGATCGTGCTCCTCGCAGAACGGTCGGTTGAGCGACAGCGCCGAGCGGGAACCGGTGTCGATCAGGAACTTGCCGGTAATAGGCGCGCGCCCGTCGACGGCCACCTGGGCCATGACGTGCGGCTGGTTATTCTCTAGCGTGAACGGCACGCTGACCACCGTGGCATCGGCCTTAAATGTCTCGGGCTCGTAAAGGTGCATTTGTCGATCGGCATAATCGATCTGCAGCACAAAGCGGCTGATCATGTCGTAGCCGAGGATGCACTCGATGGGCCTGCCCTCGTAGGGCTCCAGAGCTTTGAGCGCAATGGCCATGACCGTCTGGTTCGTCAACTCAACGCCCTGCAGCTCGAACGACACGCCCGGGATAATGGACACATCCACGGAACTCTCTCCTGCGCCGCGCCCCTCGATCTTGCCTTCCATCTGCAAACCCATCTCTTCGGCCCGCTCCCGGCTGATCACGGTGACGCCGGCGCCGGTGTCGAGGATGAACCAGAGTGGCCCCTCTCCGTTGATCCTGGCCTCCACGTAGATGTGGTTGCTGTTGAGCTGAATCGGAATATTCAGCGCGCTCTCGCCGGAGGTGAAGCGGTAGTCCTTTTCTCCGCCGCTGGGCCGTGTGAACAGCGCTGGATCTATGTCGGGATTGATCACCACTTCCTCGAGTGTCACGATGACGTCGTACTTCGGATCGCCGGTGGTCTCGTGCGCCCGGTGGGCGATCATGAATCCATCCACGTCGCGCCAGTCGGACATGGTCACGATCCGCTTGCGATCGCCCGCGGGAAAGACCTGGCGCACAGGTAATCCGGTCTCCGGATCCAGCATCACTTTGAACGTGCGGCCGCCGTCGGGTTCGATCTCCAGGATCTCCAGGCCGTCATCCGTGCCCGCGTACGCAATGCGTCCGGGCATCCGTCCCCCGACCAGGTGCGACAGCGTGTTCAGATAATTGGAGGTAATCTGGTCTTCGAGTTCGGATCCGCCAATCTCCTTGACCTGGCCGTTGTGATCCTGCACCCAGCCCTGCTCACCGTCGAATACGGTGATCGATCTGAAGAAGGTGCCCAGTGTTGCCTCCTGACGCATCTCGCCGCGCACCGTGGACCAGTCCAGGGCGGTGCCCTTCATGCCTGCGGTTTCGAAGGTCACCCGCGTGTAGGTGGCTCTGATCGAGGCCACACGTTCATGGCCGCCCACCGCCTCGATCCACTTTAAAATCAGGCGCTGGGCCTCGGGGTCCGCCCCGGAATGGGGCGCGGCGATCGCGGCGACTACCGCGGCAAGGATCAGAAGAATGCCTGCCGGCGTCGCCATGTGTGAAAAGCGCGACATATCAAGCCTCCTGCTTGTGTCCTGAGTCAGAAGTTCATCACCCATTCCGCTGGTCCCCAGTGGCGCGGGCGGTATCGGTGTCATCTGTGGACCGGAAACGTCTGCTCCTGCCGAAACGCTCGAGCAACGTGCGGTATCCGGGCAACTCACTTTGCATCTGGCTCTTCAACTCACGTAACCAGGTATTGATCTCGGTGCTGGGGACCTGCGCATCGGTACGCCGGATCACTTCGGCCAGCGCCAACTCAGACCAGAACGCACTGTGGTACACCCAGGCCAGGTAGGCGCTGCCGCTCCATACGGCCTGGTGGACGCTCTGGCCGTCCTCGGCCAGCAGCGCGTGAACAAATTCGGCTCCGTCCACGACCATGTTGAGCCACTGGCCGGGCCACCGGCCCAGCACCCCCTTCCCGTCCGGATCGACGATGACGGTCACCCCGTCGACGACATCCTGACGATACACCTTGGCGTACACTTTCACGCCGCGCGCCGCGGCGTCCCGGAGATCAATGCGCAACTCCTCCAGAGGCAATGGAAACGCGTCCACGAGCACAGCCTGTTCGGCATCGGCCAGCAGGCTGCGACAGCGCTCGTACACCTGTTCCGGGGAGCGCATCTGGTACACCCTGTCGTCCGCCGGCGCTCCCGGCAGACTCGAGAGTGCGTCGAGCGCTCGCTTTTGCCGCCCCTTGAAATCGCGTTCGCGCCGGGCCATCAGTTCGGCGGGCGGCACTGCGCGACAGAGACGGCTCTGCCCCTCGTCCACGACGATCGCGCCCTTCTCCGCCAGCGAATTGATCGCCTTGTAGGTATTGGCCACGGGTTTGCCGATGCCTGCCGCCACCCGATAGCCGGTTACCGGCGATTGCCTGAGCAGGTAGGCATACACGTCGGACTCCATACCTGTAAGCCCAAGCTCTACAAGGGCTTGTATCCCGTCACCAAGATCGCTTCGATTGTTCTTCTTCATATTGGTTACTAGTAGCTTATACGACTACTATATGACGAAGTTGCACCCAAAGCAAGAAATACCATTATATGGAGCATCTGACCTATGCGCTTGATCGCAAGCGCCGGGGCGAGTGCTCTATTCTGGATGCTCAATCAAAATCAAAGAAGAGGAAGTCCCTGCATGGCCGACAGCCAGAATCTCGAAACCGTACTGGAAGAACATCGGGAGTTTACACCGTCACGCCACTTTACCGCCGGAGCGCGTCTCAATGACCTGGACGATTATGACAAGAAGTATGCCCTGAGTCTCTCCGACCCCGAGCGCTTTTGGGGTGAGGTGGCCTCCGAGCTGCACTGGTTCAAGAAGTGGGACCAGGTATTGGATGACTCCGAGGCACCGTTCTTCAAGTGGTTCAAGGGCGGCAAGACCAACATCAGCTACAACTGCCTCGACCGCCACCTCGACGGCCCCAACCGCAACAAGGCCGCGATCATCTGGGAGGGCGAACCAGGCGATCGGCGGGTCATGACATACTGGGACCTGGCGCGCGAAGTACAAAAGTTTGCCAACGCCATGAAGAAGCTGGGCATTCAGCGCGGCGATCGCGTGGCCGTCTACCTGCCCATGATT